>NZ_JBHZCN010000069.1:0-51287 GCF_042755465.1 Kitasatospora sp. NPDC059160
GCGCGGGGGGGGCGCCGGGGGCGGGGTATCGGGTTGGGGCCGGGACCGTTCCGGGGGCGGGGGTGGTCGGGGCGCCCGCCCCCGGTCGGGTCAGGCTCCGGCCGCCGCGGACTCCGCCTGGACGCCCTGGAGCGCGGCGACCAGGGCGTCGACGTCCTGCACGGTGTTGTACAGGGCCAGCGAGGCCCGGGCCGCGCTCTGCAACCCGTAGGCGGCGAGGGCGGGTTGGGCGCAGTGGTGGCCGGCCCGGATGGCGATGCCCTGCTGGTCGAGGGCCCCGGCGAGGGCGATCGGGTCCGTCCCGGCGAGCAGGAAGGTGAGCACCCCGATCTTGCCCGGGGCCTCGCCGATCAGCCGCAGCCCGGGCACCGTGCGCAGCGCCGCGGTGGCGTACGCGGTGAGCTGCTCCTCGTGCGCGGTGGCGGCCGCGCGGTCCAGTCCGGCGACGTACCGCAGGGCGGCCCGCAGCCCGGCGACCCCGCCGATGTGGCCGGTGCCGGCCTCCAGGCGGTGCGGGACGGGGGCGTAGCTGGTCTCCTCGAAGCTCACCGAGTCGATCATGTTGCCGCCGCCCTGCCACGGGGGCATGGCCTCCAGCAGTTCCCGCTTCCCGTAGAGCGCGCCGATCCCGGTCGGGGCGAAGATCTTGTGCCCCGAGAAGGCGTAGAAGTCGGCGTCCAGCGCGGTGACGTCCACCGGGAAGTGGGCCACCGCCTGGGCGCCGTCGATCAGCACCTTGGCGCCGTAGCGGTGGGCCAGCGCCGTCATCTCGGCCACCGGCGGCACCGTCCCCAGCACGTTGGAGGCGTGGGTGAGGGCCACCAGCTTGGTCCGGAAGCCGAGCAGGTCCCGGTAGGCGTCCTGGTCCAGCCGCCCGTCCGGCAGCAGCGGGATCGGGACGACCCGGGCCCGGCGCTCCTTGGCGATCAGCTGCCAGGGCACCAGGTTGGAGTGGTGCTCGGCGGCGGAGACCAGGATCTCGTCGCCGACGCCGAGGTTGGCCCGGCCCCAGGTCTGGGCCACCAGGTTGACGGCCTCGGTGGTGCCCCGGACGAAGACGATCTCGTCCGGGTCCGGGGCGCCGAGCAGCTTGGCGGCCTCGGCGCGGCCCTCCTCGTAGATCTGGGTGGCCTGCTTGGCGAGGGTGTGCGCCCCGCGGTGGACGTTGGAGGT
Source organism: Kitasatospora sp. NPDC059160 (assembly GCF_042755465.1). NCBI lineage: Bacteria > Bacillati > Actinomycetota > Actinomycetes > Kitasatosporales > Streptomycetaceae > Kitasatospora > Kitasatospora sp. NPDC059160. The sequence goes on from NZ_JBHZCN010000069.1 coordinate 1,174, forward strand.
GCCCGCCGAGTAGTGCTCGCCGACCGCCTCGACCACCTGGCGGGGCTTGAGGGTGGTGGCGCCGTTGTCCAGCCAGACCAGCGGGCGGCCGTGCACCTCGCGGTGCAGCTGGGGGAAGTCGCGGCGGACGGCCTCGACGTCGAAGCCCGCGGCGGGGGCGGTGGGCGGTGACGTCCGGTCGGCCCGGGTGGGAAGCCAGTAGCGCGGGCCGCCGGCGGCGTGGGCGAGGGCCTCGGGGAGCGGGAACGGGGGCGCGGCGGCGGGGGAGGCGGTCAGTCCGCCCGGCGCGGCGGGTGCGGCCTGGGCTCCCGGTGCGGCCGGGGCCCCCGGCGCGGTCCGGGCTCCCGGAACGGCCGGTGCGCCCGGGGCCGCGTTGACGCCGGTGCCGCGCCCGAATCCGTCAGGAGTAGTCATGGTAGTTGGACACCTCGACGTTCTGCAGCACGGCGACGGCGTCGTCCACCAGCGCGGCGGTCGAGAAGTAGCTGGTCACCAGGTAGGAGGTGATGGCCTGCCGGTCGACGCCCATCGCGCGCACCGCCAGCCCGGGCTCGACCTCGTCCGGGACCTTGGCCGGCCGCAGGCCCACCACGCCCTGGCGCTCCTCGCCGACCCGCATCAGCAGGATGTTGGTGGTGCCGGGCGCCGAGTTGGCCGAGCCCTTGAGGTCCAGCTTGTCGGAGGGCAGCAGCGGCACGCCGCGCCAGGTCAGGAACGGGCTGCCGAACAGCTCGACGATCTGCGGCGGCACCCCGCGCCGGGTGCACTCGCGGCCGAACGCGGCGATCGCCCGCGGGTGGGCCAGGAAGAAGGCGGGCTGCTTCCAGACCCGGGCGAGCAGCTCGTCCAGGTCGTCCGGGGTGGGCGCGCCGCCGCGGGTGCGCACCCGCTGGGTGGGCACCACGTTGTTGAGCAGGCCGTACTCGGGGTGGTTGAGCATCTCCCACTCCTGGCGCTCGCGCAACGCCTCGACGGTCAGCCGGAGTTGGGCCTGGACCTGGTCCATGTCGGAGTTGTAGATGTCCGCGACGCGGGTGTGCACCTTGAGCACGGTCTGGGCGATGCTCAGCTCGTACTCGCGCGGGGCCTCGTCGTAGTCGACGAAGGTCTCCGGCAGGTACGGCTCGCCGGAGTGGCCCGAGCTGAGGTCGATCGGGTGCTCGGCGTCGACCTGGCCCCGGGCGGCCGCGAACTCGTCCAGCTGGGCGCGCAACGAGGGCTCCCGGGCGGCGAGTTCGGTGAGCAGGCGGCGGTCCAGGGTGAGCACGGTACAGGAGCTGACGGCCTTCACCCGGTACGGCATCGCGGTGCCGGCCGCCCAGGCGGCGGCGTCGAAGAAGTCGCCGTCGCCGAGCATGCCCAGCAGGGCGTCCTGGCCGTACTCGCCGGTGGCGCGCTTCTCGGCCCGCCCGGAGGAGATGATGTGCAGCTGCTCGGCCGGGGCGTCGGCGTCGACGATCAGCTCGCCGGGCGCGACCTCGCGCTCGGTGAACCCGGCGGCCAGGGCGGTGAGCACCGGGCCGTCGACCTGGCTGAGGAAGGCCAGTTCGCGCAGGTCCTCGGGGATGACCCGGGCGGCGCCGGAGCCGTCGACGTACGTGCCGACCAGGCCGTCGCCGAGGATGAAGCCCCGGCGGCGGTTGACCCGGAAGACGCCTGCCTCCAGGTCGACCCAGGGCAGCACCCGCAGCAGGTAGCGCGGGGTGATCCCGAGCATCTGCGGCACGGTCTTGGTGGTGGTGGCGAGGTTGCGGGCGGCGGAGGTACTCAGGCTCTGCTGGCTGGGCTGGTTCTGCGGAACGGCCTCGGTGGTCACGGCTGGTCCCCTCTGCGGCAGGTGTGGGAGGACGGGGTCCGACCGGTGCCGGACCGCCTCGCCGATTCTTGCCGCTGCAACGGAGTGCCGTGGGCACGTTTGAGGGCACCGGATAGCGGACACGCCGCTGCACGAATGAGCGACTCATGGCCGCCAAACTCACTCGATCGAGTGAGTTTCCTATAACGGGCACCGATGCTTCCCCAAGCACGGCTTGGAAGCACGGGGGGCGGTCGGAGGCGCACAGCCGGGGCACCCCGGACCGGCCCGATCCGGAGCGACCCTCGGGGGGACAGCTCAGGCGTAGACCGCGATCCGCGGCTCGACGGTGCCCGGGGCGGGCGCGTGCAGGACGGTGAGCCGGTAGCTCTCGGTGAGGGTGTGGCCGGAGTGTAGGACGATCTTCGCCGGGACCAGCGCGGTGTACAGCGTGCCGGTCTGGCTGGCCAGCGGCACGGTGCGCCAGCTGCCGTCCGTCCCGCGCATCTCCAGCCGGACGTCGGAGGGGCTGAGGAACGGGCCCCGCTGGGGTGACTCGACCAGGATCTGCGGGGCGACCGTCTGATCCTTCGGGGTGTCGTTGCGGTAGCGGAAGGTGATCCGGTGCGGTGCCCGGTCGGTCGGCAGCGCGGAGTCCGGCAGGTCCACGAAGCGCACCGGCACGGCAGCGGCCGGACCGGATGCCGCTACCGTGGCCGCCGGGGGCGCGGAGGGCCCGGAGGCCGCCCGCGCGGGCGCCGTGAGCGCCGTGGCGGGCAGGACGGCGAGGGCGGCGGCGGTCAGCACCAGAGCCCGACGGGGGATCGTCCTGGACGGCATGGCGCCTCCTTCGGTCGAGGGGCGGCTGGGGGCCGCTCGCCCGGCGGACGGTGTCCGCGGGGCCACGGACGGTCGCCGGCCGGGCGTTTCGTACTCCACCACCTTGCACGTGCCCGGCGGATGGCGCATCCGCCGGGCACGTGCCCCCCGCCGCGGTGGTCAGCGCAGCGGGCGGCAGAGCAGCGCGTCCGGGACGCCGTACTGGAGCCCGCGCCAGGTGTCGGCGACACCGGCGACGTACTCGCCGTCGGCGCACTGGCCCTTGTAGGAGCCGGGCGCCCAGTCACCGGCGAGCGAGCCGCCGTTCGCCGGCCGGTTGTCGCCGCGGTCGAACCAGACCGTGCGACCGGTGCTCGGCAGCGCGGTGGCGGCCGGGGCGCAGAGCAGTGCGGACATCGCGTTGTCGTGGACGCCGTAGCCCACGGCGAAGGTGTTGTCCGGGCACTGGAGCTTGTCGTAGCCGGAGGCCCAGTCGCCGCCGGTGACGTAGCGCTGGTCGGTGACGGTCACCCAGTCCCCGGTGCCGAGCGGCGGCTGCCCCGCGTCGGTGCACAGGCCCCGGCTGCTGCCGCGGCCGAGGCCGGCCAGCCGCTGGCCGTCGGGGCAGTCGCCCTTGCGGTTGCCGGGGCTCCAGTCGGGCCGGGCCAGCATCCGGGCCGAGACGTTCTGGTCACCGTGGTCGAGGTCGAGCATGTTCCAGCGGGCGACCGGGGCGACCGGCCCGGTGTACGAGGGGGCGTTCACCAGCTTGTTCCAGTCCGCGGCCCGCCAGTCGCCCGGGTCGTTCAGGCCGAGCTGCCGGCCGCCGGTGTCGTAGGAGAGCAGTGCCCAGCTGTCGTTCGGGACGCCGTCGTGCTGCCAGCCGACCAGCGGCCAGACCGCGAAGTCGGTGTCGTTGGCGGCCAGCACGTCGGTGAAGCGGTCGAACCAGGCCTGTTCCTTGGCGTCGGTGGAGCCGCGCCCGCCGGCGCCGAACTCGCTGACCCAGACCGGGGCGGTGAAGTGCTGGCCGTCCTGGGTGACGAACAGCGCCTCCTGGTTCACCACCTGGGCGAGCTGCTCGGGGGTGAAGTCCTCGTAGCGCGGGTCGGAGGTCGAGCCCGGGCCGCTGCCCGCGCCGGTGTTGGCCGGGCCGGTGTAGGCGTAGAAGTGCGCCGCGTAGACCAGCTTGTCGGACCGGATCAGGGTGTTGGACAGGTTCGCCACCGGGGTGAGCATCGGCCGGCCGTGGGAGAACCCGGCGGCGGGGATGCCGTACCAGTTGATGCCCTCCATGACGACCAGCAGGTCAGGGTCGGCCTGGAGGATCCGGTTGCCCGCCTCCTCGAAGGCCGCGTACTCGTCGTGGGCGTCGCCCAGGCCCCAGTTGGGGTCGTCCCAGGTGTCGCGGCGCACCTCGTTGCGCAGGTCCGCGCCGACCACCCGCTTGTCGGCCTTGTAGCGGTTCGCCATGAACACCCAGTCGTCCTCCCACTGCTGGGTGCTCTGACCGCTGTTCCAGCGCTCGTTGCCGTCCAGGCCGCAGCAGAAGCGGTAGCTGGTGGTGTGGTTGTTGAGGACGACGGCGAACCCGTCGGCGGTCAGTGCGGCCACCACGGCGTCGTAGACCTGCAGCGGGGTGCTGCCCCGGAGCTGCGGGTTGGCCGCGACGGCGGCGTCCGGGACGGCGGCGGTGTCGTGGATCATCGCGTTGGCGAACGGCAGCCGGACGGCGTTCAGGCCCAGGCCGTGGAAGCCCGCCAGGATCCGGTCGATCGGGGCCCGGTCCAGCCCGAGCGGGATGTTGTACGAGACCTGGCCGGCCTGGTTGTCCGCGGGGTCCGTGGTCGAGCCGCTGCCCTCCCAAGTCCCCTGTGCTCCGGCCCAGTTGCCGGCCTTGAGCTTGAACCGGTCGCCGTTGGCGTCGACCACGTACCGCCCCCGGGTGCTGAGCGGGCCGGTCCAGGAGGCGGTCGGGGCGGCGGGGGCGGCCGCCTGTGCGGGTGGGGCGGCGTTGAGGAGTGCGGCCAGCAGGCCGGCCACCGCGAGCGCGGCGGTGCGGGCCTTTCGAGGGGGTGTCACGGATGCTCCGGTGAGGGTGACGGGGGCAGGGCTTGTTGACGGTACGTCAAGACCACCGTCCGGGACGAGGCCCGTGGGCCGGTCGCAGGGGGATCGGTCGCAGCGTGGAGCGGGCGCAGGGTGGAGCGGGGTGCGACCACGCACCGTGCGCCGGTCGACCCGGTCGATCTCGTCGCCCCGGCCCACCCGGCCAACCCGGCCCGTGGGCGTCCGGCGGTGGTCGCCGAGGAAATTCCGGGATTCCTGAATCGAAACCCGAGAACGGGGAAGGCGCAGCATGCCTCCGCACCAGCGGAGGAACCCACCGGGAGGGCGAAAGAACGGAGCTCGTCGTGATCGTCCTCGGAGTCATCCTCCTCGTCATCGGATTCGTCAGCGGCATCTCCATCCTGTGGACCGTCGGCGTCATCCTGCTCCTCATCGGCCTCGTCCTGCTGGTCATGGGCACGGTCGGTCGCGAGGTCGGCGGCCGCCGCCACTACTGGTAGGCACCCACCGTTCCCGGCCCGACTCCGTTCGAGGAGTCGGGCCCGAGCGCTTATGACAACAGCATTGACGTGAAACGACACCGCCGGTTTCATGGCTCGCACTTCCCCCACCCCCGGGCGCCCCCCGAACATCCGCGCCCGCCCCCACCCCCCACGAGCAAGGCGGTGATCCGTTGGCATCGACGCTGAGGGACGACACGGGCAGCGGCCCGAGAACCGGCGCGCAGCACGGCGCCATGCACAGGTCCATCGGCCTGCTGGACGGCGCGGCCATCGCCGCCTCCAGCACGGCCGCCACCAGCAGCATCGGGATCGGCCTCGGCCTGATGGCGGGCGTCGTCGGCCTCCACCTGCCCGCGATCATGCTGCTGGCCTTCCTCCCCGTACTCGCCATCGCGGGCGGCTACGGACGCCTGAACGCCGTCGAACCCGACGCCGGCAGCAGCTACCGCTGGGTCGGCCGCACGCTCAGCCCCTGGCTGGGCTTCCTCACCGGCTGGGTGAACACCGTCGGCACCGTGGTCTTCATGGCCTACACCACCACCGTCACCGGCTCGGCCGTCATCCAGCTCCTCGACCAGGCCCACCTGCGCAGCATCGCCGGGCTGCGCCTGGACGCCGACTCCACCGTCCAGTGCACCCTGCTCGGCCTGGCCGTCCTGATCGGCGCCGCCCTGGTCGCCGTCCGCGGCCTCGACCTCGCCGCCCGACTCCAGAAGGCCCTGCTGGTCTTCGAGTACGCCGTGCTGCTCGGCTTCTGCGGCTACGGCCTGTTCGCCGGCGACCAGCCCTTCTCGCTCCACTGGTTCAACCCCTTCGACCTGCCCTCCTTCGGCGCCCTGGCCCAGGGCATGGTGCTCGCGGTGTTCTGCTACTGGGGGTTCGAGTCGGTGTTCAGCGTCGGCGAGGAGGTCCGCGACCCGCGGGACGCCTCGCGCGGCGGCTTCCTGGCCCTGGTGGTCATGATGCTGCTCTTCCTGCTCGCCGGGACGGCCTTCCAACGGGTGCTCCCGCTCGGCGAGTTGGCCGACAACGGCGCCCACGGACTCACCTACTTCGGCGCCGCCCTCGCCCACCAGCCGCTTGCCGCACTGCCGTTGATCGCGCTCACCTTCTCCGCGGTGGCCTCGCTCCAGGCCTCGGTGATCCCGACCGCGCGCGGGATGTACGCGATGGGGCGCGACGGCGTGCTCGGCCCGGTCTGGACCAGGCTGCACCCCCGGCACGCCACCCCCGCCGTCGGCACCCTGCTGGTCACCGGCTTCGCCGCGCTGCTCGCCCTCGCCTCGATCGCCATTCCGACCGTCAACGACCTGATCTCGGCCGCCGTCAACGCGATCGGCATCATCGTCGCCCTCTACTACGCACTCACCGCCATCGCCTCCGCCGTCCGTTTCCGCGGCCTGCTGCGCACCGACCCGGTGCAGGGCCTGCGCGCGGTGGTCGGCCCGCTGCTCGGCGCGGCGACACTGCTCGCCGTCGGCGGCTACCTGGCCTGGACCTTCTACGACTCCACCGACCACTTCGAACTCGCCGCCGACAACGGGTGGTTCGAACTGACCGTGGTGGCGCTGATGATCGTCACCGGCCTCCCCTCGGCGGCCTGGGCCCGCTGGCGGCGCCGCTCGCCGTACTTCCTCGACCCGACCGCCTGACCCGACGGCCCGATCCGACCGTCCGACCCGACCACCTGATCCGACCGCCCGACCCGACCGCCCTGCCGCACCAGCGTGAAGGAGCACCACCCATGACCGAGGCCGACCTCGTCCTCACCCACGGCCCCGTCCACACCGGCGACGCCGCCCGCACCCGGGCGAGCAGCCTGGCCGTGACCGGAGGGCGGATCACCGCCGTCGGCCACGACGAGGTCCACCAACTGATCGGGCCGCGCACCGAGGTCGTGGACCTCACCGGCAGGCTGCTGCTGCCCGGCTTCCAGGACGCCCACGTCCACGCGGTCTACGGCGGCGTCGAGTTGGCCGCCTGCGACCTCACCGGCACGGTCGGCGTGGCCGAGTACCTGGACCGGATCCGCGCCTACGCCGGGGCCAACCCCGACCAGGAGTGGATCACCGGCAGCGGCTGGTCCCTGGAGAGCTTCGAAGGCGGCCTGCCCACCCGGCAGTTGCTCGACTCCGCCGTCCCCGACCGCCCGGTCTACCTGACCAACCGGGACCACCACGGCGCCTGGGCCAACACCCGGGCCCTGGAGCTGGCCGGCCTCACCCGGGACACCCCCGACCCGGCCGACGGCCGGATCGAACGCGAACCCGACGGCACCCCGGCGGGCACCCTCCAGGAGGGCGCCACCACGCTGGTCGCCCGCCTGGTGCCGCCGGCCACCGCCGCCCAGCGGCTGGCCGGCCTGCTCCGGGCCCAGCGCCTGCTGCACTCGCTCGGCATCACCGGCTGGCAGGACGCCCTGCTCGGCGAGTTCAACGGCCAGCCGGACCCGTCCGACGCCTACCTCGCCGCCGCCCGCTCCGGCGAACTGACCGCCCGGGTCACCGGCGCGCTCTGGTGGGACCGCGCCCGCGGCGCCGAACAGATCCCCGAACTCGTCCGGCGCCGCGCCGAGTTGAGCCACGGCCGGTTCCGGGCCGGCTCGGTGAAGATCATGCAGGACGGCATCGCGGAGAACTTCACCGCCGCGATGACCAGCCCCTACCTGGACGGCTGCGGCTGCGCCACCGCCAACTCCGGCCTCAGCTTCGTCGATCCGGCCGCGCTGTGCGGATACGTCACCGAACTCGACGCGCTCGGCTTCCAGGTGCACTTCCACGCCCTCGGCGACCGGGCCGTCCGCGAGGCGCTGGACGCCGTCGAGGCCGCCCGGGCGAAGAACGGCCGACGCGACACCCGGCACCACCTCGCCCACCTCCAGGTGGTCCACCCGGACGACCTGCCCCGCTTCGCCCGGCTCGGCGCCGTCGCCAACATCCAGCCGCTGTGGGCCGCGCACGAACCGCAGATGGACGAACTCACCATCCCCTTCCTCGGCCCCGAACGCGCCGCCCGGCAGTACCCGTTCGGCGGGCTCCAGCGGGCGGGCGCCACCCTCGCGGCGGGCAGCGACTGGCCGGTGAGCAGCCCCGACCCGCTGGCGGGCCTGCACGTCGCCGTCCACCGGATGGAGCCCGGCGCCACCCACGGCCGGGTCTTCCTGCCCGAGCAGCGCCTCGACCTCGCCTCCGCCCTCGCCGCCTACACCGCCGGATCCGCCCACGTGAACGGCCACGACGACGCCGGCACCCTCGCCGTCGGGCACCTCGCCGACCTGGTCGTGCTCGACCGCGACATCCTCACCGGCCCTCCGGAGGAGATCGCCGAGGCCCGGGTGCTGCGCACCTACGTGGGGGGTGAACTCGTCCACGCGGCCGAGTGAGCGCGGGCGGCCGCCCGCTCAGGCCGGGTCGACGCCCCGACCTAACAAAGCACTACTAGCCCGCCGCTCAGCAGGTCGAAGGCGAGCTCCGCCGCCCGGACCGCCGCCGGGTAGTGGTCGTCGGCGGAGGTGCCGGCGGCCAGGTGCTCCTGGTTCACGGTGGCGAGCTCCCGCTGCACCACGATCACCTGGGCGGCCACCAGGCGGGCGGCGAGCGGGTCGACGCCCGCCTCCCGCAGGGCCGCGCCCAGGGCTTCGGCGCCGCGTCCCGAGTAGCGCGCCAGCCGTGCGGCCAGGCTCTCGGTGTCGCTGATCAGGTGGAGGAAGGCCATCACCTCGGGGTCGTCGCACAGGCCGGTGTTCGGATCGCGCCGGGCCAGGGCGTCGAGGTGGGCGGCGCGCAGCGCCTCCAGCGGGGGGAGGCCGTCCGGGCGGGCGCGGACGGTGCGGGCCGCCTCGTCCTCGTGGTCGGCGAAGCGCTGGAGGACGAGGTCCTCCTTCGTGGGGAAGTAGGCGAAGAGGGTGCGCCGGGAGACGTCCGCCGCCTCGGCGATCTCGGTGATCGACACCTGGTCGAAGCCCTTGTCGAGGAAGAGCCGGATCGCCGTCGCGCCGATCGTCTCCCGGGTGCGTTCCTTCTTGCGTTCCCGCAGGCCCATCTGCTGATTCATGCACTCAGTCTACCTCGTGGTAGACTGAGTGCAGAATTGCACCTGGTTCTTCTTGCGGAGGTTGCTGTGCAGACCGAAGTCATCGTCGTGGGGGCGGGCCCGACCGGGCTGATGCTGGCGAACGAGCTGACGCTGGCCGGGATCCCGGTCGTCGTCACGGAGAAGCTGCTCACCCGGAGCACCCAGTCCCGGGCCGGCAGCCTCCAGCCGCGCACCGCCGAAGTGCTGGACCTGCGGGGGCTGCTGGAGCCGCTGCTCGCGGAGCTGCCGCCCCGGAAGAGCTCGGGCGGGCACTTCGCCACCCTGCCGGTGGAGCTGGACTGCACGCCGTGGCGCACCCGCTACCCGCACCCGGTCGCCGTCCCGCAGGCCGCGCTGGAGGCCCTCCTCGAAGGGCTCCTCGCCGAGCGGGGCGTACCCGTGCTGCGCGGCCGCGAGGTGACGGCGATCGCCCAGGACGCGGACGGCGTGACCGTCGGGTGGCGGGCCGAGGACGGCGGCAGCGGCGAGCTCCGGGGCCGCTACCTCGTCGCCTGCGACGGCGGGCACAGCTCCGTCCGCCGACTGCTGGGCGTGGACTTCCCCGGCCGGGAGCGGCGGATGTCCGCCGTGGCCGCGGACCTCACGCTCGCCGCGCACTCGGCGGAAGTCCGCACCGAGCCCGGGCACTTCAGCGCGTTCGCGAAGTCGGCCAACGGCTTCCACTCGATCCTGCACCCCATCGGCCCGGACCTGTACCGGATGCTGTTCGGCAAGCTCTCCGGCGACGGCCCGGACCACGCGTCACCGGTCTCCGCGGACGAGGTCCAGGAGGCCCTGCACGCCGTCTACGGGCCCGGGACGCAGCTCGGCGAACTGCGCGCGGCCTCCCGGTTCGGCGATGCCGTGCGCCAGGTCGAGCGCTACCGCGAGGGCCGGGTGTTCTTCGCCGGGGACGCGGCGCACATCCACATGCCGATCGGCGGACAGGGCGTCAACCTGGGCGTCCAGGACGCCGTCAACCTGGGCTGGAAGCTCGCCGGCACGATCAACGGCTGGGCCCCCGCCGGGCTGCTCGACAGCTACCACGAGGAGCGGCACCCGGTCGCCGCACGGGTGCTGCGCCACACCCGGGCACAGAACGTGATCATGAACCCGGGGCGGGACGAGGAGCTCGCCACGGTCCGCGAGTTCGTCACCGAGCTGCTGCGGCTGCCCGACGCCCACCGGTACGTCTCGGGCATGATGTCCGGCCTGGACCTCCAGTACCCGGGGGTCGGCCCCCGGCTGATCGACCTGGTGCTGACCACCGAGGCCGGGCCGGTGCGGGCGAGCTCCCTGATGGGCTCCGGCCGCGGCCTGCTGCTGTCCCTGGACGGCACCCGGCGGTCGGTCGGCGACCGGGCCGACCGGGTCGAGCACGTCCTGGCGAAGACCGACGAGGACGTCGACGGGGCCGGGGCCCTCCTGATCCGCCCCGACGGCTACCTCGCCTGGACCGACCGGGACGGCACGCCGCTGGACACGGCCCTCGCCCGCTGGTTCGGCTGACCGGCACCGGCCGGGCGCTTTGACGGTGCCCGCCGGGCCGGCCGTCGGCCTCGTGCTCCCTCAGCCGGCCGCCAGCCGGGCCGCCGCGGCGTCGAGCAGCAGGTCGAGGGCGTACGGGTAGCCGCTGCGGCGCATGTCGGTGGAGAGCAGGTGGGCGGTGGCGGCGATGTGGGGGTGGGTGGCGGCGTCGAGGCGGGCGTAGGAGGCCTGCCAGACCTGGAGGTCGGCCGTGGCCGCGGCGGCGGGGAGGGCGAGGGCGGCGGCGTCCAGGGCGGCGAAGCCGAGGCTCTGGTCGACGAAGGCGTGGTAGATCGCGACGGCCTCCGGGTCGGGGAAGCCGGCGGTGCGCAGCACGCCGAGGATCGTCTCGACGGCGGCCGTCTCGTGGCCGCGTCCGGTGGTGCGGTGGGCGGCGAGCAGGGCGGCCTGGGGGTGGGCGAGGTAGGCGGTGTGGATCCGCAGGCCGATGGCGCGCAGGTCGGTGCGCCAGTCTCCGGTGGGGCGCCAGCCGGCCTGGGCGCGGCCGATGAGTTCGTCGGCGATGGCCAGCAGCAGGTCGTCGGTGCTGTGGAAGTAGCGGTAGACGGCGCTGGGGTCGGCGCCGAGCGCGGTGCCGAGCCGGCGGACGGTGAGCGCCTCGGCGCCGTGCTGCCCGACCAGCCGCAGCGCGGTGTCGATGATCAGCTCCCGGGAGAGTACGACGCCCTGCTTGGTGGGTCGCCGTCGACGGCGCTGGGGCTCGGGGACCACGCGTTCGCTCATGCCCCGCAGGTTATGTCAGCGGTGTTGACGCAGGACAGGGGTGGACGGTGCCGTTCGCGGCCGGACCGTGGGGGAGGTCGAGCGCGGGCAAACGTTGCTCCTGGGACTGGTGGGTTGGAATGAATCGTGGACAGTTCTGTGCGGGCCGTGCCGAATTCCCGGGGCATTCGTAGTGCCGTTCGAGGTTCGGTCACCCTCCGTGGTCGAGCGGCTTTGTCGACATGGCGCTCATTCCGTGTCGAGAGCTTGTCCGGGTCCGGATTCCCGCTGGTGGGAGAGGGTGAGACATGACGAGCCGTCAGGGGAGTCGTGGTGGATACGTCTGACAGGTCATCAAAGTTCCACGATCGACCACCCGGTTGGGTGAATTCCCTTTAAGCTCACGTTAACCACGGCGGATTCAGGCCACGCTGTGGGCTCCCTCATGAAGTCGGGCCATTTGGGCTCTTTGGACGATGAGAGCAGGGATGAACACAACGAATGAACTGATGAACGGCGCCGCGCGCGGCCCGGACCGGTCACGGCCGGGCCGCTCCGGACGCCGCGTCGTGGGCCGGATCGCGGCGCTCGCCGTCGTCGTCGGCAGCAGCTCGCTGGCGGCGGTCCCGGCGGCGGTCTCGCAGACCGGCGACGGGACGGTCACGGTCCGGGTGATCCGGGCCGTGGACGACTCCGGCACCTGGACGCCAGCGCTGGAGCCGAACATGGCGGGCGTCAAGGTGACGCTCACCGACGACGCCGGGGTATCGATCGACGGCACCACGGCGGCGGACGGCACGGTCACCCTGGCGCCCGCGACCAGCAAGGCCACCGGCGGCAAGTACCGCGTCCAGGTGGTGAATCCGAAGCCGGGCGTGCTGTTCCCGGCCTTCGCCTCCCGCCAGGGCCTGGACGGCGCGCCCAACCAGCTCAGCTCCAACGAGGAGTTCGTCGACCTCAGCGGGGGCAAGAGCGTCTCCTACACCACCGGGCTGTGGAACCCGGCGGACTACTGCCAGAAGAACGCGCCGCTGGTGACCGCCTGCCAGACGCCCACCTACCAGGGCAAGTCCCAGCGCACCCTGGTCTCCTTCCCGTACGACTCGCGCGGTCAGGAGGGCCCGGGCAAGGACGTCGTCGCGACGAACGTCGCCACCGACGCCGACACCGGGACGATCTTCGGCATCGCCTGGAACAAGGCCGACAAGCGGGTGTTCTCCGCGGCGACGGCCAAGCGCACCACCGACTACGGCCCCGCCGGCTCCGGCGGGATCTACGTCACCGACATGAGCGACCCCGCCAAGCCGGGGAGGACCAGCGTCTTCACCACCGTCCCGAACGCGGGTGGCACCGCGCACGGGGCCGGGACGGACGACGCCTTCCTCGACGTCCCCGGGAAGGAGAGCCTGGGCGGCATCAAGATCACCGACGACGGCAAGGACCTGTTCGTCGTCAACCTGAACGACCGCAAGCTCTACCGCTACGACGCCACCGCGCCGACGGCCTCGGCGCCGAAGGCCGCCTACCCGATCCCGGACCCGGGCTGCCCGTCGGCTGCGGACTGGCGCCCCTACGGTCTGGGGCTGCAGGACGGCACCGGCTTCCTCGGCGGGGTCTGCTCCGGCGAGTCCACCGGCAAGCTCACGGACGTGCGCGCCCTGGTGCTGCCGTTCGACCTGGGCACCGGGGCGTTCGGCAAGCCGGTGCTCGACCAGCCGATGGACTACCCGCGGCAGTCCACGGTCGGCAGCGGCCCGTGCGACGGCGCCGGCTGGTTCGCCTGGACCAGCACCTTCCCGGCCTCGCAGAACGGCAAGGTCTGCGGCAACAGCACCATCGCGTTCCCCGAGCCCGAGCTCGGCGAGATCCTGTTCGAGACCGACGGCTCGATGCTGCTGGCCTTCAAGGACCGCTTCGCCGACCGCGGACCGGGCGCCCCGGCGCCCAACTCGGCCACCGTGATGTCCGGCGGCGACCTGAACAAGGCCTGCCCGTCGAACGGCACGTACGTGATGGACGTCAACCTCGGCTGCGGCAAGACCGTCCGCGGTGCCCGGTTCTTCTCCACCGGCTGGGACGCGGTCGGCCACCACAACACGGTGTTCGCCGGCATCGCGCTCTCGAAGGTCGAGAGCACCGTGGCGGGCTCCGCCTTCGACCCGGACCACACCGCGGTCGGCTACGGCACCTCCTTCATGGAGCGCGCGGACGGCAGCCACGACCCGAAGTTCGGCCTGCGGCTGACCCCGGCGGGGACCGGCTCCCCGTTCGGCAAGGGCGCGGCCATGGGTGACCTGGAAGTGCTCTGCGACCAAGCGCCGCTGCAGATCGGCAACCGGGTCTGGTACGACCCCGAGCGCAAGGGCATCCAGAACCCGGGCCAGACCCCGGTCAAGGGCGCCACCGTCAACCTCTACGACGAGTCGGGGAAGGTCCTCGGCACCACGAAGACCACGGCGCGCGGCGAGTACTACTTCGACAACAGCAACGTCCCCGGAGGCCTCAAGCCCCACACCAAGTACACCATCCGGATCGACAACCCCGCCGACTACGCCAAGGGCGGCCCGCTGTACCACTGGGTGCCCACCGACCACGACGTCGGCGACAACCACTTCATCGACTCGAAGGGCATCGTCCCCGCCGGCGCCAAGTTCCCCGAACGGGCGCTGACCACCGGCGGACCGGGCGAGAACGACCACACCTTCGACTTCGGCTACCGCCAGCAGGAGGGCGCGCTCAAGCTGGTCAAGAACGACCAGGACGGCAAGCCGCTCGCCGGCGCCAAGTTCCAGCTCTGGCACGAGACCAACGGCACCGACGGCCTCCAGGCCACCGGGGCCAAGCCGGACACGCCCGTCGGTGACCCGTGCACCACCGGCAAGGACGGCATCTGCCAGGGCACCGGCGTGCCCGGGACGTACTACTGGCAGGAGTTGAGCCCGCCCGACGGCTACTCGGCGCCCGACAACACGGTCTTCGGACCGCTGGTGCTCACCGCCGACAACCTGGAGGACGGGGTCGGCGTCACGGCCGTCAACAAGCTGATCCCCACCCCGACGCCCACCGCCTCGTCGACGCCGACCCCGACGCCGACGACGACCCCGCCGAGCACGCCGCTCCCACCGGCGCCCGCTCCCGGCGGCGAACTCCCGCACACCGGAGCCAGCAGCGGCATGCCGCTGATCGCGGCCGGCGGCGCGGTGCTGATCGCCCTCGGCGCGGGACTGTTCCTGGTGGTGCGCCGACGCCGGGGCCAGCACCAGTAGTCCTGCTGTCGGCCACCCACCCCGGCCTGACGGGGTGAGGCCCGGACCGGGCGGGTACGCGGACCGAGAGGATCGCGGACCCGCCCGGTTCCCGTACCCGGCCGGCTTGCCTTCTCACCCGCCGGCTTCCTGCCGTCCGCCCGCAACGACCGATCGGAGCACACCCCCGCATGGCCCGGAAGACGAAGGCCCCCGTCGTCGAACCGCCCCGGCGCCGCCGCCCCCGCTGGTTGACGGCGCTGGTCGCGTGCGCGGTGTGCGCCGCCGTCGCGGGCGGCGTCGCCGCGTACCGGACGACCTCCGACCAGGCCTCGGAACGGCCGGTCAGCAGCGACGAGGCCGCCCGGCTGGCACTGTCCCGGCTGAACCTCTACCAGGCCAGCCCCGTCAACGTGGTGCTCACCGCGGACGAGGGCGGGGGAGTGCGGATCCGGGTCGAGGGGGTCGTCGACTACCGCACCCACCGGGGCGCCGGCCGCTACACGTCCACCGGAGCGGGCGGACCGCTCGACCACGGGCTGGTGGTCTGGGACACCGGCGGCCTCGGCCTCGCCCCCGAACCGGCAGGCGACCAGAGCCCGCCCTGGCAGCAGGCCGAACACGTCCCCCGTTCCGGCTGGTCGCCGCGCTCGTACACCGCCGACCCGCTGGACGCCGGCCTCCAACTGCTCACCCAGCTCGGCGCCGACCGCCCCGACAACCCGGTGCTGCTCTCCCAGTCCGGCGCCCGCTGGCTCGGCGAGGACCGGATCGACGGCCGCAGCTACGACCGCTTCTCCGGCCCGCGCGCCCAGGGCGCCGCACCGGACGGCAACCGCTCGCCGCTCACCTACTGGGTGGACGGCGACGGCTCGCTGCGCCGGGTCACCATGCGGATGGCGGGCCTGGGCACGCCGGCCACCGTGGAGTTCGCCGGCCGCAACGCCGACGCCAAGCTCCCCGAGGCGCCCTGGCTGACCAGCTGACGACGTAACAAGTGCGCTAGCCGATACGGGAGATGGCGAGGCCGGCCGCCCGCCCCGAGAAGATGCACCCGCCGAGGAAGGTGCCCTCCAGGGCGTTGTACCCGTGCACGCCCCCGCCGCCGAAGCCGGCCACCTCCCCGGCGGCGTACAGACCGGGGACGGGTGCCCCGTCGGCGCCGACCACCCGCGATTCCAGGTCGGTCTGCAGGCCGCCGAGGGTCTTGCGGGACAGGATGTTGAGCCGTACGCCGATCAGCGGGCCGTGCGCCGGGTCGAGGATCCGGTGCGGCCTGGCGACCCGGGCGATCCGGTCGGTCAGCGACCGGCGGGCATTGCGGATCGCCATCACCTGCACGTCCTTGCTGAAATCGTTGCCCAACTCCCTGTCCCTCGCGACGATCTGACGCTCGATCATGGCGGCGTCGAGCTTCGGGCCGCGGGCGATCCCGTTCATCGCCGCGACCAGCTCGGGCAGGGTCCGGGCGACGACGAAGTCCTCGCCGTGCTGCTTGAACCGCTCCACCGGGCCCGGAGCGCCCTTCGCCAACCGGCTCCGCAGCGCGAACCCCAGGTCGCGGCCGGTCAGATCGGGGTTCTGCTCCGAGCCGGAGAGCGCGAACTCCTTCTCGATGATCGACTGGGTCAGGACGAACCAGGAGTAGTCGTGGCCGGTGGCCAGGATCTGCTTCATCGCGCCGATAGAGTCGGCCCCCGGCACGCCGGACATCCCGGTCAGCCGGCGCCCCTCGGCGTCGAACCACATCGAGGACGGGCCGGGCAGGATCCGGATGGCGTGGTCCGGCCAGACCGGGTCCCAGTTGTGCACGCCCTCGGTGTACGCCCACATCCGGTCGCGGTTGACCACCCGGCCGCCCGCCCGCTCGGTGATGGCCAGCATCCGCCCGTCGACGTGGGCGGGCACGCCGGAGATCAGGTGCTCGGGCGCCGGACCGACCCGCTCGGTCGGCCAGTTGGCGCGCATCAGCGCATGGTTGTGCCCGATGCCGCCGGAGGTCACCACGACCGCCGCCGCCCGCTCCTCGAACGGGCCGGTCACCTCCCGCGAGGACTTGACCCCGCGCGCCGAGTCGTCCGGCGCCAGCACCGAGCCCCGGACGCCGACCACCGCGCCGCCCCCGCCCTCCTCCGTCAGCAGCTCGTCCACCTGGTGCCGGAAGGCGAACCGCACCAGCCCGGCGCGCTCCGCCCGCAGCACCGGGCGCAGGAAGGCCTCCACCACACCGGGCCCGGTACCCCAGGTGATGTGGAAGCGCGGCACCGAGTTGCCGTGGCCGGTGGCCGAACCGGCACCCCGCTCCGCCCACCCCACCAGCGGCACCACCCGGTGGCCCAGCTCCCGCAGGTAGCCGCGCTTGCCGCCCGCCGCCCACGCCAGGTACGCCTCGGCCCACCGCCGGCCCCAGACGTCCTCGTCGTCCGGGCGGTCGAAGCCCGCCGAACCGAGCCAGTCCTGCCGGGCCAGCTCCAGGGAGTCCTTGATCCCGGCCCGCCGCTGCTCCGGACTGTCGACGAAGAAGAGCCCACCGAGCGACCAGAACGCCTGGCCGCCGAGGTTGCGCCGGTTCTCCTGCTCGACGACCAGCACCCGCCGACCGGCCTTGGCCAGCTCGTGCGTCGCCACCAGTCCGGCCAGGCCGGCCCCGACCACGATCACCTCAGGCTGGAACGGCATGCAGCTCTCCCTCGGGGGAATCCGCCGTCGCCCGGGCGCGACGGCCGTACGGTCCCCATGGCCGTACGGTCCCCATGCTCGGGCGGGCCGCGGGGGCGGGCGCTAGGTTTGTCAGATGGTGATGAAGAAGACTGTGCCACCGGAGCACGGCACCCGGGTAGGGGGCGCGTCGTCGGCCGCCCGGTCCGCCGCCGACCGCTCCGCCGCCGTGGCGCGGATCCTGGCGGACGAGCCGGGCATGGTCGAGGCCGCCCTGGCCGCCGTCACCCGGGAGATCCCCGCCTACGCCAACCTCGACGCCCGCCAGCTCGAAGAGGTCCGCTCCCTGATCGTCTGGACCCTCCGCCGGGTGCTCGAACTGTGGTCGGTGGACGGCGCCCTGGACGCCGGCGACCTCCGGATGTTCCGCGGCGTCGGCGCCGTCCGGGCCCGGGACGCCCGCCCGCTGGCGGCCGTACTGCGCGCCTACCGGGTGGCCGCGCTGGCCTTCTTCGACCGGATCGGCGAACGCTTCCCCGACACCGTCCCGTCGCGCGACCTCAGCGCGCTGGCCCGGGTCTGGCTGACGGTGCTCGACCAGTCCTCGGAGGCGGTCTTCGACGGCTACGAGTCCACCGGCCGCATCCTCAGCGAGGACCGCGAACGCGCACTCCGCGGCCTCCTCGCGGACCTGCTGCTCGGCCGGCAGAGCCACGCCGGCACCCTGCGCGCGCGGTTGCGCGAACTCGACGCCGAACTGCCCTCCACCTTCGACCTGTTGGTGGTCTCCCCGGCCGCCGGTGCCGCCGGTTCCGCCGACGACGCGGCACGGGCGGCCGCACTGGCGGCCACGGCCCTCGACGCCCGAACCGCAGCCGACCGGGCCGGCGACCTCGAACTCACCTCGCTGCACACCGTCATGGACGGCGTCGGGGTCGCCCTGCTCAAGGCCGTCGACCCGGCGGCACTGGACCGCCTGACCGGCGCGCACGCCCTCACCGGCGCCCGGCTCACCGGCGTCACCGCCGCCACCGCCCCACGCGACTACCGCCTGGCCCTCCACGGCCTCCGGCACGCCCCACCACCGGCGCGGACCGAGCGCCGGGTGCTCGACCGCGGCGACCTGGAGGTGGTGGCCCTGGTCACCGGACACCCGGACGCCGCCCCCGCCCGGGTCACCGAGGCCGTACTCGGCCACCTCGCCCAGGACGACGACACCCGCCGGACCCTCGACGCGGTCATCTACGCCGACGGCGCCGCCGGCGCGGCCGCCCGCCTCCACCTCCACCCCCAAACCGTCCGCTACCGCCTCCGCCGCCTCGCCACCACCACCGGCCGCGACCCCCGCACCCCGTGGAACCGCTTCGTCTTCCAGACGGCCCTCCTCACAGCCACCCCCTGACACCTCACCCGTAGGGCCGCGGCCCGGCCGTCACCAGCCGGAAGGGGTCGTCCTCGGCGAGGCAGCGGGACACCAGCCAGGCCGCTCCGAGCACCAGTCCCCGCACCCGCCCCTCGTCCACCACGATCTCCCGCACCGTCCCCCGCCCCTGCAACTGTCCCTCCGTCTGCCCCGACACCCCGCCGCACCATCCCAGCACACCCCCACCGGCGCGGGGGTGTCAGTGGCGGTTCGTAGGTTGCCCTCGTGAACATCGATGATCTTCTCTGGCAAAAGCGACGCCACGGCGGCGTCTACCCGCGGATGGTGCGCAGTCTCCTCGACCTGGGGCGGCTGGACCTGGTGATCCGGGCGGCGCAGGAACGCGGCGACTGGAACTGCGCGGAGGCGGCGGCGCGGGAGCTCTGCGCGGCCGGGGAGTTCGACCGGGCGCTGGCACTGATGGACCCGTTCACCGACATCGGCTGGCGGGCCGCCGAGTGGCTCACCGCGGAGCTGATGATCCGGCGCGGCGAGGGCGACGAGGCGCTCGCGATGGTGCGCCCGGACGCGGCCGAACAGGGCGACGGCCACGTGAGCGCACGCTACGCGGAACTGCTGGTGCGGGCCGGGCGGGCGGACGAGGCCGTCGACCTGCTGGTACCGCACCTCGGGGAGCACTGGCTCCGGTCGCACCTGGTCGAGGTGACCGAGGGCCAGGGCCGTGACGACCGGGTCCTGGACGTCCTCACGCAAGCTGCGGCGCGCATGGAGGGCACGGAGGGCGTGCCGTGCGCGAGCTGCGGTCAGTCGTGCGGGGCGGACCGGAGCGAGCGGTGGCACGTGCTGCTCCTGATCTCTCGGGTCCTGGAACGCGCTGGGCGCACGGACGAGGCCGTCGAGGTCCTGCGCACCGAGATCGCCTCGGGCCGCCGTCACCCCGTCAACTTTCCGCAGTACTACGCGGAGCTCCTCGCCCGGCAGGGCCTGATCGAAGAGTTGGCGGCGCTCGCCGTCAGCGAGCGCTACTCCGCCTTCGCCGTGTACGCGAAGGCACTGGAGGACGCCGGGCGGGCCGGCGAGGCCGAGAGCCTGCTGCGCGAGGCGATCGAGGCCCACGACCACCCGAACGACCGTGCGGCGCTGATGCGCCTCCTCGTCGGGCAGGGGAGGGTCGACGAAGCCGTGGAGACCGGCCGGCCCACGTACGACTACTACGACTGCGGGAACCTCCTCCACTGGGCGCTGGAACTGCTCGTCGACGACAGCCGCCCCGACCGGGCGCTCGAACTGCTGGAGGGGCTCACCGGTGCGTATGCCGAGGGGCATCCGGAGAGCATCCTCCAGCTGCGGTTCTGGCTGTTGGGCGAGGCGGGCCGCTGTGCCGAGGGTCTCACGGAGGCCACCGCCCTCAACGAGCGGGAGCCCGGGGAGTGGGACACCGTGGTGGCGCGGCTGCTGGAGCGGGACGGCCGCCCGGAGGAGGCCCTCGCGCTGCTCCGGGCGGCCGCCCAGCAGGGGGTCGACTTCGACCTGACCGAGACGCTGATCAGACTGGGCCGCCCGGAGGAGGCCCTCGCCGCCGTCCCGACGATCGCGGAGGCACGCGCGGCCGCCGAACGGCGGGAGCGTGAACTGACCGAGCAGGGGGAGCAGGACGACCCTTGGGCCGGTGTCGGCGCAACCGCGCAGGCACCCCCGTTCTGATCCCTCGACCGGCCGGTGTCCGCGAGTCAGGAGCAACGGCAGCGCGTGGGCACGGAGTTGCGGCGGGAGGCGGCAGAATCGTGCCATGCGCATTCTGATCGTCACAGCCGGTTCACGCGGAGACGTCGCGCCCTACACCGGGCTGGGGCGGCAACTGCTGGAGGCGGGCCACCAGGTCGCCGTGGCCGCCCACGCGTCCTTCGCCGGGCTCCTCGCCGACTGCGGGCTCGAACACCGGCCCGTGCCGGGAGACCCGCACGAGCTGGTCCGGGAGTTCTCCCGGGCGGCGCTGCGGGCCTACACGGACGGGCTGGCCGACGGGGTCGCGGAGGCGGCGGCGGGCGGGGCCGACGTGGTGCTCACCGCCTTCGGCCCGGCACCGCTGAGCCGGGCGGCGGGCGAGGCGCTCGGTGTCCCCGTCGTCGGCACCTACCTCGCCCCGTCGTTCGCCACCCGGGAGTTCGCGCTGCCCAACGCCCGGAACGCGGACGACCTGGGGCCGGAGGGCAACCTCGCGGCGGGCCGGGACGTCCTGAGGCGCGCGGAAGGGCTCTTCGTGGACGCCGTCACCAGGCTGCGTGCCCGGCTCGGACTGCCCGCCGACCCGCCCACGGCCGAAACCCGTCCGGTCTTCCACGGCTACAGTCCGCTGGTGCTGCCGCGCCCCGCCGACTGGCCGTCCCGGGCCCGGGTGGCGGGCTACTGGTGGCCCGCGCGGCCGGCCGGCTGGCAGCCCCCG
The DNA here is from genome assembly GCF_042755465.1 of Kitasatospora sp. NPDC059160. Classification (NCBI taxonomy): domain Bacteria; kingdom Bacillati; phylum Actinomycetota; class Actinomycetes; order Kitasatosporales; family Streptomycetaceae; genus Kitasatospora; species Kitasatospora sp. NPDC059160. The sequence goes on from NZ_JBHZCN010000069.1 coordinate 22,415, forward strand.
GCCGACCTGCTCGACTTCCTCCGGGCCGGCCCGCCCCCGGTGTTCATCGGGTTCGGCAGCATGGCGGTCGGGGAGGGGGAGCGGCTCAGCGGGCTGGTCGCCACGGCGGTCGAGCGGGCGGGCGTACGGGCGGTGGTGCAGGCGGGCTGGGCCGGGCTGAACGGCTGCGGCGACGACGTCCTGACCGTCGGTGACGTCCCGCACGACTGGCTGTTCCCCCGCACCGCCGCCGTCGTCCACCACGCCGGAGCGGGCACCACGGCGGCCGCCCTACGGGCCGGGGTGCCCGCCGTCGCCGTGCCCGTCATGGCCGACCAGCCGTTCTGGGCGGCCCGGCTGCACACCCTGGGCGTCGCCCCCCGCCCCGTCCCGTTCCAGGACCTCACCGCCGAAGCCCTCGCCGACGCGATCACCACCTGCCTGACCGACCCGACCCACCACCACCGCGCCACCCACCTCGCCCGCGGACTCGCCACCAAGGACGGCGCCGCCCCCCTGCTCGCCCACCTCGCCTCACCGCCCGACAATCCGAGCGCGCAGCCGCGGTAGCGCCGGCCTGACCAAGGCTCACCGAGAGCGGACACGGCGCCCGTTTCAATGGCCTTGCCGTCCTGACGCCGACCCGCGATTCTGGGCCGGTGCCAGGACAGGCGAAGAGGAAACGGCGGCAGGAGGCCGAGAGGCAGCGCCTTGCCGCTCGCACTGCGCCGGACGCCGGGCGGTGGGACGTGGTCCTCGAAACGTTGGACGAGGCGGAGCTGCGCGCACACCTGCGCCGTCTTCGGGAAGCGGGAGTCGACGGATCGATGGTCCGGATCGACACGCTGTGCGGCCGTCTGGTGCAGCCGACCACCTACCGGCTGAGCCGGTTCGTGACGGACCCCGCACGCGAGGCCGGCCACGAGCACTCCGAGCACTGATTTCTCCAGCAGGGCAATCCGCCATCTGCTGCGGCGCCTGGGCGTTGTCGTCCCGATCCCGCGGCCGTGACCGCCACGACCGAGCGCCCAACCGTCGCCGATAGGGACTCTCGACGGCCGGCCACCCTCTCCTGACTGCGCTGATCCGCTGGCGCCGTGAGCCCGTCAGGTGATCACGGAAGGCGGGTTAGGCTGTGCCGCTGCCCCTCCTGCGGCAATGCTCTTGACACAAAAGGGACGGCCGAGTTTGGGCTCCATGCGTGATCGGGCGCGCGAGATCCTCGCCCGCCCGCAGGCGGAACTCGTGGTCCCCACGGATCGGACGGCGGTCGAGGATCCGCTGGCCCTGAACCGGTGGCTCGTTCCGGCCCGCGACCGTGCGGCTCTGGAACGGTGGGGGTTGCCGCTGATCGAGCGGTACGGCCTTGTCTCGAACATCCACGCGGGTGAGCGTCCGGACGAACTGGAGGACGGGCGCGGCTACTACGGGCTTGGTATCTGGCTCGACCTGGAACTGGCGGCGGCTGTCCCGTCGGGTCAGGTCTGGGGAATCCCGCTGACCCAGTGGCGCCAGAGCGATGTGTTCGTCAACTCGTCGATCAGCGGCCTCATCGACTCGGCATGGCGCTGGTACTGGATCTCGGGAATCATCAATTCCGCGGACAGTATCGACCGGTACGCGTGCCTGAGGGACTTGTTCGAATTCATCGTCAAACACGACGCCGATGTCGCCGCCCAGCGGCACTCCCTCTGGCGGGAGGTTCTCCTCGGCGGCTGAGGATCTTCGTCGGGGACCGGGCCCGGGCGGCGTCGGGTGGGGTGGCGTGAGAGGCTCCTGGTATGGAACAGCGCGTACTCGGCCGGACCGGCCGTCCCGTTTCGGTGGTCGGACTCGGCACTTGGCAGCTCGGTGCGGACTGGGGTGACGTCCGGGAGGAGGACGCCCTGGCCGTGTTGGAGGCGTCGGTGGAGGAGGGGGTCACGCTCTTCGACACCGCGGACGTCTACGGGGACGGCCGCAGTGAGCGGCTGATCGGCCGGTTCCGGAAGGAGCGGCCGGACGCGGAGGTGTTCGTCGCGACCAAGTTCGGCCGCCGGGTCGAGCAGCGGCCCGAGCACTACCGCCTCGCCAACTTCCGTGCCTGGGCGGACCGTTCGCGGGAGAACCTGGGCGTGGAGCGGCTGGACCTGGTGCAGCTGCACTGCCCGCCGACGCCGGTCTACTCCTCGGACGAGGTGTTCGACGCCCTGGACACCCTGGTGGCAGAGGAGCGGATCGCGGCCTACGGGGTGAGCGTGGAGACCTGCGCGGAGGCGCTGACCGCGATCGCGCGTCCGGGCGTCGCCAGTGTGCAGATCATCCTGAACGCCTTCCGGCTCAAGCCGCTGGAGCGGGTGCTGCCCGCGGCGGAGGCGGCCGGGGTGGGGATCCTGGCGCGGGTGCCGCTCGCCTCGGGGCTGCTCTCGGGCCGCTACAGCGAGCGGACCGTCTTCGGCCCGGACGACCACCGCACCTACAACCGCCACGGCGAGGCCTTCGACCAGGGCGAGACCTTCTCCGGCGTGGACTTCGCCACGGGCGTCGAGGCGGCCCGGGAGTTCGCCGCGTTCGCACCCGAGGGTGCCACGGCGGCGCAGACGGCCCTGCGGTGGATCATCCAGCAGCCCGGGGTCACGACGGTGATCCCCGGCGCCCGCAATGTGGCGCAGGCCCGCTCCAACGCTGCGGCCGCCGAGCAGGCCCCGCTGCCCGCGGCCACGCTCGACGCCGTACGGGAGCTGTACGACCGCCGCATCCGGCCGCAGGTGCACGACCGCTGGTAGGAGCGTCGCCGGCGGTCGCCGCCGGGTCTGGAGGGGATCGGTGGCACTACCGGCACTGGTCGAGGTCCGGTACCGGGCGGACCAGATGGCGGATCCCGGCCGTCTCACCTCCGTCGAGGACGTCGATCGCCTGATCGACGAACTCCTCGACGGCTCGGCGTACGAGAACCTGGCTCAGCTGACCCACCTGGCCAGGGGGATCGTCAAGCCGAGAGTTCCGGGCCACGACTTCCCGGCGGTCCCTGACCACGACTTCCAGGTCGGAGTCGACCGCGAGCAGGACGTCGGGGTGCTGCTCTTCATCGACGGCAGTGGGAACTTCGTGACGGCAGGCCCGCCGGAGTCGCGCAACGCCCCGCGTACTACCTCGGACTCGTCGCTCCACTGAGCGTCAGCGCGTTCCGGCGGGAAATGTCACCGGTCTGCTACGCGCGTCGAAGCGGGGAACCCCGGTGGGGTGGTTGACGTCCTCGACCTCGGAGAACACGCAGGTGGAGTCGGGGGAGGGGTCGTTGATGGACATCAAGGCGCGCATGGGGACCGTGGGCAACCGGTCGCGGGCGGCCGTCGCGGTGGCGGTCGTCGTCGCCGCGGCGACGGCTTGGGCGGTTCCCGCGGTCACCGCGACGGTCCCCGGCCATGACCGGAACGTCGCCCAGGCGCAGGACGGGTCCGCCGAAGGGCAGGGCGGCCAGGACGGTGCCCAGGGCAGCGGCGGCGGTGCGCAGTCCGGCGGCATACCCGAGGGCATAGCCCACGCCTCGGAGGCCGGGGGCAACGCCGTCAACATCACCATCGACGACGGGCCCGACCCGGTGTGGACCCCGAAGGTCCTCGACGTGCTCAAGCGGTACGGGGTGAAGGCGACCTTCTGCATGATCGGACCGCAGGCCAAGGCCCACCCGGACCTGGTCAAGCAGGTGGTGGCGGCCGGTCACCGGCTCTGCGACCACACCGTGGACCACGACACCACGATGGACAAGAAGCCCGTCGCCTACCAGGAGCGGGAGATCCTGGACGCGAAGAAGATGATCGAGCAGGCCGCGGGCGGCGCCGAGGTCATGTACTACCGGGCCCCCGGCGGCTCGTTCACCCCCGACAGCCGGCGGATCGCCGCCGCGAACGGCATGCGCCCGCTCGGCTGGAACGTCGACTCGAAGGACTTCGAGAAGCCCGGCACGGCTGCCATCGTCGAGACGGTGAAGAAGGAGCTCGCGCTCGGCCCGACCGTCCTGTTCCACGACGGTGGCGGCGACCGGCAGCAGACCGTCGAGGCCCTCGGCCAGGTGCTCACCTGGTTGAAGAGCCAGGGCCGCGCCACCGGCTTCCCGGTCCGGACCACTCCGTGACCGTCGCCGTCCCGGCCGTCCCGGCCGTCCCAGCCGTCCCAGCCGTCCCGGCCGTCTGGGCCGGCCGGGCTAGCGGATCCCGGAGGCCCGGGCCCGGAGTTCGCGCTTGAGGAGCTTGCCGCTCTGGTTGCGGGGCAGTTCGGTGACGAAGAGGACCTTCTTCGGCACCTTGAACGGTGCGAGCCGGCTCCTGACGTGGGCGATCAGTTCCGCCTCGGTGGGGGCGGGACTGCCGGGGCGGAGCACGACGAAGGCGGTGACCGCCTCGATCCACTTGTCGTCGGGGACGCCGATCACCGCGACCTCGGCCACGGCGGGGTGGCTGTAGACGGCCTCCTCGACCTCCCGGGAGGCGACCAGCACCCCGCCGGTGTTGATGACGTCCTTGATCCGGTCGACCACGGTCAGGTAGCCGGCCTCGTCGGCGACCACCAGGTCCCCGGAGTGGAACCAGCCGTCCTTGAAGGCCTCGGCGGTCTGCTCGGGCGAGTCCCAGTAGCCGAGGCACAACTGCGGTGAGCGGTAGACGACTTCGCCCGGGGTGCCGGGCGGCACCTCGGTGCCGGTCCGGTCCACGACGCGGGTCTCCACGAACAGCACCGGGCGTCCGCAGGAGGCCGGGCGGTCGAGGTGCTCCTCCGGCCGGAGCACCGTGGACAGCGGGCCGATCTCGGACTGGCCGAAGCAGTTGTAGAAGCCGACCTGCGGGTAGCGGGCACGGAGCCGGTCGAGCACCGCCACCGGCATGATCGAGGCGCCGTACTGGGCCTTGCGCAGGGAGGACAGGTCGTGCCGGTCGAGGTCCGGGTGGTTGGCCAGCGGAACCCACACGGTCGGTGCCAGGAACAGCGAGGCGATCCGGTCGGCCTCGATCCGGCGGAGCAGCTCGGGGATGTCGGGCGACTCCAGCAGCAGGACGGAGGCGCCGACGGCGAGGTACGGGAGCAGGAAGACGTGCAGGGCCGCCGAGTGGTAGAGCGGCATGCAGATCAGCGGCCGGTCGTCCTCGCGCAGGTCGAGGGCGTGGAGGGCGGACAGGTAGGCGTGCACCAGGGCGCGGTGGGGCATCATCGCGCCCTTGGGGCGGGAGGTGGTGCCGGAGGTGTAGAGCAGCTGGGCGAGCTCGGTCTCGGCCGGACCGGTGCCGAGTTCGGGCACGGGGCCGGCCGACGCGGCCTCCAGCAGGCCGATCCCCGAGAGCCCGCTCCCCGGCAGCCCGGCCGGGTCCTCCCGCAGCGGCAGTACGTGTTCGACGGCCAGGCCGTCCCGGACCCGCTCGACCTCCGGCGCGAGCGCCGGGTCGCTGAGCACCGCGCGGGTGCCGGACTGGCCGAGCAGGTAGCGCAGTTCCTCGCCGGTGAGGGCGTGGTTGACCGGGACGTGCACCAGTCCGGCCCGGGCGCAGGCGAGGAAGGCGATCGCGTAGGCGTCGGAGTTGCGCCCGTACGCGGCGACCCGGTCGCCGGGCCGCAGCCCGAGCCCGAGCAGGTGCCCGGCGGCGCGGCTGACCGCCTCGTCGAGCTGCCGGTAGGTCCAGCTGCGGTCGGCGAACGTGAGGGCGACGCGGTCGGGGGCCCGGCGGGCGCTCCGGCGCAGCAGCCCGTCGACGGTGCCGGCTCGGGGGTCGTCGCTCATGGTCACGGTCACGGTCTCGCTTTCGTACGGCGGGGCGGCGGGGCGGTGGGGCGGTGGGGCGGCTGGGCAGTGGGGCGGCTGCGCCCGGCCCGGACGACCGGAGCGGGCAGGAGCAGCCTGCCCGGTCCGGACCGCTCGCACCAGGGCCTGCGCCCGGCCGGTCCGCCCGCCCGGTCCGTCGGGTGCGTGCGGGCGTGTGCATCGGCCCCGGCCGGGTAGGTGCCCGGTAACCATCGATTCCGGGGCCCGGCACCGTGCCGGGCCGAAGGGTGCTGCGAAGACGGCCACCGTTCGTATGCGACGGCCCGACCTCGGAGGAGAATCGACGCCACCGGGCGGGGAGTCCGACGAGGAGGCCGGCCATGAAGAGCCTTGAACGCCGCTACGCGGTGACCCTGCCCGGGTCGATCGGCGGGCACGCTCCGCCGCCGGTCGTCGTGGTCCGCGTCACCGAGGCCGTGGGCCCCGGCGGCGGACCGGTCTGGACGAACCGCGCCGGCGACCTCCGGGTGGAGATCATCGGCGAGGTCGCCACCGTCCTGTCCGCCCCGGACGGCATGGGGCGGCACCCCTGCCTGCACGCGGTGCCGCTGCCGGACCGCCTCGCGCCGTAGCACGCATGCCTGCACACGCCCGGGGCGGCGGGAGGCTTCGCGGAAATGCCATTCCGCCGGAATTCAGGAACTGCGGAATTCGCTTCCGGCTTTGACGCTGCGAAGTCGCGCTGTTACGATCAAATGAGTCTTGATTGATCATTCGACAAAACCCCCCACCGCCGCGAATGCCGTCGCGAAGAACGACGGAAGGCCGCTGGGAGGAATCGAAGCCATGACATGACGACGCACCCCCTGGCCGTGCTGAGAATCGCGATCGGCCTTTCCCAGTCCGCGTACGCCCAGCTGATCGCCCGTACGCACGCGGAACTCGGCTTCGGGCCGATGGCCGCGCGGCGCGAGAAGGTCTCCCGCTGGGAATCGGGCCGGATCGCTCCGGAACTCGGCGCCCAGCTCGCCATCGCCCGTATCCACCAGGTGGACCGGGAGATCGTGCTGCGCCTGGGCTGGCCGCAGTGGCTGTTCGTCGCCGGCGGCGACGGTGCACTACTGCGGCAGCCGTGGAATCCGCAGGCCGCCGTCGACATCACCCGGCTCGCCGCGGGTGAGCCGGGGAATCCCGGCCCGGGCCCTGCGCTGATCGCCAGCGGCGCCTCGCTCACCGCCCAGATCCGCGGCGCCGTGGCGGCGCTCGCCGACGGCCCGTGCCCGCCCGTGCACGAGGGCCCCCGGATCGGCCCCGGAACGCTCGGCTGGGCCGAGACCCGCATCCGCACCCTGGAAGAACTGGAGGCCGGCAGCCCGATCCCGCAGGACGCGCTCCACGCCGCCGCCCGGGCCGAGTACCGGCTCGTCGGTGACCTCCTGGCCCGCCACCGGTACGACCGGACCACCGGCACCCGGCTGTTCCTGCTCGCGGCACGCAGCGCGGCCCTGTGCACCTGGACCAGCGGCGCCCTGGGGGAGGAGGGCCGCGCCGAGCGCTACGCCCTGGCCGCGATCCGGGCCGCGGCCGCCGCCGGGGCGCCCCGGCACACCGCCGCCTACCTCTCGCTGCTCTCGATCAGGCACCTGCGCCGCGGCGACCCCCGGGACGCCCTCGCCCTGCTCCGGGCCGCCCGGGCCGTCGACCCGCACCCCACCCCCAGGCTGGCCGTCATCCTGCACACTCGGCAGGCCCGCGCCCTGGCCCGGCTCGGCGAACCCGCCGCCGGCCTGCGTGCGCTGGAGCACGCCGAGCAGGCCCTGTCGGCGGCCGCGCCGGGCTGGGACGCACAGGCCGACCCCACCGGCAGCAACATCGACGAGGAGTACCTCGCCCTCGCCCGCGGTCACACCTGGCTGCGTCTGGGGCAACCGGCCCGGGCCCTGGACAGTTACCGGAGCCTGCGCACCGACGGCGCGCCGACGGCCCGGCCCCCCTCGCCGCACGCCGTGGCCCGGCTGCGCCCGCTGGTGGAGGCCCAGTTGGCGGTCGGGCAGGTCGACGAGGCGGCCGCCACCGTCCGCGGCGCCGTCGACCGGGCCGGGGTCCTGCCGCCGGGGCTCGCCCACTGGTTCGGCAGCCGGCTCTCGCCGCACGCCGACCACCCCGGCGTGCGGGAGCTCCTCGACCACCTGGACGATCGGTCCGTGGCGCAGCGTCGGACCGGGTTCGAATCCGGGGGCGGCCGCGAACCCGGGGGCGGGTTCGGGCCCGGGCGCAGCTTCGAGCCCCGGTCCGACTGAAAGCGCCAATTCCCGTTCCGGCAATGCCGTCGGCAGTGCCTCGGGGAGTGCCTCCGCGTCTGGCGAATTCCGTATCGGTTTTTCTAGGATCCGGTACCGAAGCCGGTCCGGAGCCGGTCTCGGTTCCCCCACGATCTACAGAGACATCTCAAGACTGCATCCATGGCGCACCCACTCATCCTGTTGCGGTCCGCGAAGGGCCTTTCCCACCCCGAATACGCCCGTCTCGTCGCCCGGACCCATGTCGAGCTCGGCCTCGGGCAGATGGCGGCCCGTCGGGAGAAGGTCTCCCGGTGGGAATCGGGACGGACCGTCCCCGAGCACACCGCGCAACTGGCGATGGCGCACATCCACGGAGTCGCCGCCCGCGAGGTGCGCCGTCTCGGCTGGCCCCACTGGCTGCACCTGGTCATCGGCGACACCACCCTGCTGGAGCAGCCCTACACGGCCGCCGGCGCCGAGCTCGCCCTGAGCAGCGCCCTCCACCTGCCGAAGGCGCCACGCTCCCCGCGGCTCCTGCTGCGGGGGCCGGCGCTCACCGCCCAACTGCGGTCCGCGCTCACCCAGATCGCGGCGGACGGCGGGGGAACCCGCGCCGGCCGGGACGCCCGCCCCGGCCGGGGTGACGTGCCGGGCCGGTCCCAGGCCCTCGCCGAGCAGCTGCACTGGATCGAGGCCCGCACCGGCGCGCTCGAACGGCACGAGGACGGCTCGCTGATACCCGCCGAGGCCCTCTACCGGGCGGCGCACGCCGAACACCGGCTGGTCGTCGGTCTGTTCAACGGCCGTGACCGCGACGACCCGGCCGCCCGCCCGCTCTTCCGGCTCGCTGCCCGTACGGCGCTGCTCTGCACCTGGTTGAGCAGCGCCGTCGGCGAGGAGACCCGGGCGGAGCGCCACAACCTCACCGCGATCCGGGCCGCCGCCGCTGCGGCCGCGCCCGGGACGGCCTCGGCTGCCATGGCCCACCTCGCCCGTCGCCACCTCACCGCCGGCTCCCCGGCCGATGCGCTGGCGCTTGTCCGGGCAGCCGCCGCCGTCCGCTCAGGGCAGCCCGGTCAGTCCGGTCAGTCAGGACAACCCGGACAGTCCGGACAGCGCGGGTCCTCGTACGGTCCGGAGAGCATCCTGCACTGCGCGGAGGCCCTCGCCCTGGCCCGGCTGGGGAACGCCACCGGCGCGGCGAGGGCGCTGGACCGGGCCGCCGCGAGCGCCGCCTCGGGGGGTGCCGGTCCAGCGGTCGGTGCCGGGGCCGGTGCCGGTGCCGGGGCCGAGCGGTGCGTCACCGTCAGCCGGGCCCTGGCCGCGCTGTTCCTCGGGGATCCGCAGGGTGCGAAGCCGTACTTCGAGCTTTTCACGGACTCCCTGCTGGCACCGCGGAGCGCCGTCCCGTCGCCCCAGACGGGTGTCTGGCTCCTCTACGCGGCCGACGCGCACCTCGCGCTCGGTGAGCTCGACCGCGTCGCCGACACCGTCCACCGCGCCGTCGACGTCACCGGGAGGCTCCCGCCCGGACTCGACCTCCAGTACCGCGCGCGGCTGGCCCGGCACGAGAACGAGCCGGCCGTCCGGCAGGTCCTGGAACGCCTGGACGAGGGCTCCCGCTCCAACCGGCCGATCCCGTAACGGCGATGACCTGGTGGCCTGCCGTCCGGTCCGTGCTGTCCACACGCTCGCCGCACGGGTCGCCGACGATCCGTGCCCGGCCGGGGCCGCCGCCCCTCGACCCCTTCGGAGGCGACATGGTCCACGTCCACCCCCTCACCCGGCTGCGCGAGGGCATGGGCCTGTCCCAGTCCGAGTACGCCAAGCTCGTCGCGCGCACCCACACCGCGCTCGCGCTCGGGAACACGGCGGCCCGCCGGGAGAGGGTCTCCCGCTGGGAGGCCGCCCGCTCCGTCCCCGAGCACACCGCCCAGCTCGCCATGGCGCACATCCACGGGATCCCCGCCCGCGAGGTCCACCAACTCGGCTGGCCGCACTGGCTCCACCTGGCCACCGGGGACGCCACCCTGCTCGACCAGCCCTACACGGACCACGGTGCGGTCCTCGCCCTGCGCGCCGTCGTGGACCTCTCCGGGGCTCGGCATTCACCTGAACTCACCCTGAGGGGGCGTGAGTTGGCATCCCACCTGGGTGCTGCCCTGACACAGCTCGCCGACCCGGGCCGGACCGGCTGGACCCGCCGGACCACCCGCTCGGCCGCCGGGTGCGTTCCCGGCCTGGTCGGGAACCGCCTGCGCTGGAGCGAGGCCCGCACCACGGCTCTCGAACAGCAGGAGGCCGGCACCTTGATGCCCGCCGCGGCCCTGTACGGCGTGGCGTACGCCGAACACCGGCTCGTCGTCGGCAACCTGCTCAGCGGTGCCCGCACCAGTACCGAAACCGGCGCCGGGACCAGCGGCGGCGTCGAAAGTCCGGGACCACGGCGGCTGTTCCCGCTCGCGGCCCGCACCGCCCTGCTCTGCACCTGGCTCAGCAGCGCCCTCGGCGAGGAGACCGGAGCCGAGCGGCACAACCTCGCCGCACTCCGTGCCGCCGTCGCCACCGGTGACCGGGCCGCAGCGGGCGTCGTGATGGCGCAACTGGCCACCCGGCACCTCATCGTGGGTGACGCGGCCGACGCGCGGATGATCGTGCGGGCCGCCAGGGCCGCCGATCCTGAGCCGGCCCCCGCCGTGGCCGTCGTGCTGCACACCAGGGAGGCGCTCGCCCTCGCCCGCCTCGGCCGGTCCGGTGACACGGCGCGGGCGCTCGACCGCGCCGCCGACACCCTCGCCGCCGACACCCCGGTCGCCTCCGACCACAAGCACCGGCACCGGCCCGGGTTCCCGTTCACCGTCGACGACCGCTTCCTGACCTCCGTACGGGCCGACGCCTGGCTCCACGCGGCCGATCCACGACGGGCCGAACCCCACGCCGCCGCGCTGCTCGACTGGCTGGACGGCCCCGAGCCGGTGCTCGCCCCGCCGCTGACCGGCCGGATGCTGCTGTCCGTCGTCGACACCTACCTCGCCCTCGGCGAGGCGGCGCAGGCCGTCCGCGCCACGTCCTGCGCCATCGGCGTCTCCGGCACCCTTCCGCAGGGCCTGGCCCGGCAGTACCACGGCCGGCTCGCGGCGCACCAGCACGAACCGCTGATCCGGGAGGCGCTGGAACAGCTCGCCCACGGCGAGCTCTGACCCGGGCCCGGCGCCGGTCGGCAGGGGTCGGGCGGGTTCGGGCGGGAGGGTGCCGAACCCGCCCGAACCCGCCCGCCCGGTCGTCGGTCAGCCGCCGTTCAGCTGTTGGCGCCCCGAGCGGCCACCGTCCAGCGGTCGACGACCTCCCCGGCCCGGACCACCTCCAGGGTGTCGGCCAGGTTCACCGGCGTGCAGACGTGGACCGGGACGACGGCGACCCGGGAACCCAGGCGGGGAGTGGGCCCGCCCTCGGGCAGCACGACGGTGGCGTGGTGCTCGGACAGGGAGGCCACCACCGCATCCGGGTGGTCCGGGAGGTAGCCGTGACCGCGGACCCAGGGCGAGGCGTCGGAGCCCAGCACCTTGCTGCCCGCGTCGAGTACGAAACGACCGGGGCCCGGGCTGCTCACCACGGTCGCGAGCGCGTAGAGCCCGAGGTCGTCCGCGGTGCAGCTGCCGATGGCCAGCTGGGTCGCGTCGTTGAAGACGTACACCCCCGGGCGCAGTTCGTTCACCGCGCCGGACCGCCACTGCCCGGCCGTCGGCGTCGACCCGCCGCTCACCACCGGCACCGCGATCCCCACGGCCCGCAGCGCCTCCGCGGCCTCGCCGAGTGCCCGTTCCTCGTCGCGGGCTGCGTGCTCGCGGGCGCGGGGGTCGTGGCCGTAGCCGTGGCCGGGGAAGGTGAAGACGCCCGCCACCTCCAGCCCGGCGTCGACGGCGGCGAGGCCGATCTCGGTCGCGTCGGCCGGAACGACCCCGGTCCGGTGGTGGCCGGAGTCGATCTCGATCATCACCTGCACCGGGGCCGCCGCTCCCCGCAGCGCCCGCCCCAGCCGCCGGACACCCTCCACGGAGTCCGCCCCCACCCGCAGGGCGACCGAGTCCGCGAGGGCGCGCAGCCGACGGGCCTTGGCGTCGTCGACCCACAGGGGGTAGGCGATGAAGAGGTCGGACACGCCGTTCGCGGCGAAGACCTCCGCCTCGCCGACGGTGGCCACGCTCAGGCCCACCGCACCGGCGTCGAGCTGGCGCCGCGCGATCTCCGGGCACTTGTGGGTCTTGGCGTGCGGGCGCACCGCGAAGCCGCCGTCGAGGGCCGCCGCGCTCATCCGGGCGATGTTGCGCTCCATGACATCGGCGTCGACGACCAGCGCGGGGGTCGCCGGCTCCTCGGGGAGATGTGTGCTCATGCCCCATGATCACGCGTCCGGCCGACCTCCGGTTCCCGCCGCGCCCCCCGCTACGTCGTCGTGCCGGCCCGTGCGGCCCGTCAGGCCTCCGCCGGACCGGGCCCGTCCGTCTCGGCAGCGCGAGGCGCGCCCGGCGGGATCGGCCCCAGGTAGGTGCCGCCGGAGGCGTCGACGGTCTGGCCGGTCACCCAGCGGCCGCGCGGGCCCGCCAGGAAGCCGACCACGTCCGCGACGTCCTCGGGCGTGCCGATCCGGCCCAGGGCGGTGATCGACTCCAGCCCGGCCATCGCCTCGGGGGCGCTGGCCCACGCGGAGGTCATGTCGGTGAGGATCACGCCCGGGTTGACGGTGTTGACGGTGATCCCGCGCCGGCCGAGGTCGTTGGCGAGCGGTGCGGCGAGCGCCTCCAGGGCCGTCTTGCTGACGGTGTAGCCGATCTGGAGCGGCGAGGCGATCCGGGCGGCCGCCGAGGCCACGTTCACGATCCGGCCGCCGTCCCGCAGCAGCGGCAGGGTCCGCTGGATCACGAAGAGCGGCGCGCGGACGTTGACCGCCATCACCCGGTCGAAGTCCTCCTCGGTGATCTCGCCGATCGAACCGGCCAGGTGCACGCCCGCGTTGTTGACCAGGATGTCCAGGCCGTCCTCGCCGTGCTCCGCCAACCCGGCGGTGAGGCCCTCGAACAGCCGGTCCGGCCCGTCGCCCCGGTCGAACCGGGCCGGCACCGCGAACGCCCGGCCGCCCGCCCCCTCGATCAGCTTCACGGTCTCCGCGGCGGCCTCCTCGTTGCCGCCGTAGTGCACCGCGACCAGCGCCCTGTCCTCGGCCAGCCGCCGTGCGACCGCCCGCCCGATCCCCCGGGACCCACCCGTCACCAGCGCCGTCCTGCCGTCCAGCTCGCCCATGCCCGCCGTCCCTCCCACGCCCTCCCGGCCGCCTCCGGGGCCGGGCCGGGTCGTCCCGCCCCGAAGCCGGACGACCCCTCATACCTGCCCGCCCCCGCAGGCCTGATGCCACCCGCGGCGGCTGGGAACATGGCCCGATGACCAAGGAAACGAATCCGCCGCGAGTCCGGTGGCCGCTCGCGACGCCCGGTGCCACGGACTGGTTGTCGGAGCTGTGCGGCGACGGCCTGACCGGGTTCATGCCGCCCGCGATGCCCGACGCGGTCTGGGTGCTCAACGCCATGTACGAGCACGAGCAGGCGCCGACCGGCATGTCGCACGACGAGTACCACCGGGCTCGGTCGGCGGCCGGCACCGCCGAACCCGACACCCTTCCGGGGATCGACCTCGTGGCCACCACCGTCATCACCGGGGGCGGCCTGGGCCGTGCCGAGCACCCCGGCCCCGGTTGGCAGCGGCTCCGCTGGGCGGAGCTCGCCCGGCGCACCGGCGACCCCGTCGTGCCGGACGGGCTGCTGCCGTCCTACCGCTGCTTCCCCTCGGTCAAGAAGGACGGCAGTTGGCCGCTCGGCATCGCTCCGCCCACCGAGGGGAGCCTGGACCGGGAGACCTGGTCCCGGCTGATCGGCATCCTGACCGCGCACAGCCCCGCCGGCCCGGACACCCGGTGCCTGGCCTACTACAACCCACTGATGCTCGGGGCGTTCGACTTCGACAACCTCCGGGTGCGGGCCGGCCGGCTCGGCGACGCCGAGCTCCTGTACGACGACCCGGAGGCCGACTTCAGTCCGTCCAACTTCTGGGCCGAGGACCGCTCATGGGTCCTGTGCACCGACTACGACCTCTGGGCGACCAAGGTCGCCGGGCCGCCGGCGCTCGTCGACGCGCTGCTGGAGGACGCCGAGATCGAAGCGGTACGCCTGCCCTGGGCGCCCTGACCCGGGCCGACACCCTCCGTGCCTCGGGCCGCCGTGGGCTGCCGCAGGCCTGATGCGCGGGCTCAGTCGCCGGTCCTTCGGGCGGCCCGGTGGGTGGCGACGCGGACGCGGGTGGCGCAGCGGGGGGTGCAGTAGCGCTGGGGGGTGCGGCGGCCGGTGTCGATGTAGTGGCGGCCGCAGCCGGGGGCGGCGCAGCGGCCCCAGGCGCAGGTGCCGCGTTCGCTGAGCCACAGGCCGAGGGCGAGGGCGGCGGTGGAGAGCAGCCAGTGGGTGAGGCCGGCGTCGGCGGGGGCCCGGGTGTGCAGGGACCAGGGGCGGCCGGGGAGCCGGACGAGGTGCGGGCGGGGCGGGTAGCGGTCGAGGAGGGCGTTGATCGCCTCGGCGGCGTGGTCGGGGTCGTCGGTGTCGAGGACGGCGATCACGGGGGCGGTGGCCTCGCACAGTTCCCGGGCGTCGGCCTCGGTGAGGTGGAACGGCGGACCGCCGTGGCGGTCCAGGAGGGCCTGGAGTTCGGCGGTGCCCGTGTCGGGGTTCGCGCGGACGGTGTTGGCGAGGTCGGCGAGGAAGTGGAGGCCGCGGGGGTTGTCCTCGGGTCCTCGGGAGGGGCCGGGGGCTTCGGGTGTCGGGTCGGGGGTCCGGGGCATGGGGTCGGGGTGTCCTCGTCTCCTGGGTGCTCTCTGCCGCCACCATGGTAACGTCAAAAATCTCGAATAGCCGTTACGAAGGAGTGGCATGCGATTCCCGGCAACGACCTCCGTGCTCATCGTCGGCGCGGGCCCCGTCGGCCTGACGCTGTCCCTCCTGCTGTCCGGCCACGGCGTGGACCACCTGCTCGTCGAGGCGCACCCCGACACCTCCCGGCACCCCAAGGCCCGTGGCGTGTCGGCGCGTTCGATGGAGGTGTTCCGGCGCTGCGGCCTGGAGCCGGAGATCCGGCGGGCCGGCCTCCCGCCCTCCCAGGTGTACTTCTACCGCGGCCGCACCCTGGTCGACCCGGACTTCGTGCGCACCGGGGTCGCCGTGCCGGACGGCCCCGAGCGGACCCCGTCCCCCGGGCTGATCTGCTCCCAGGACGCCCTGGAGGCCGTCCTCGCCCGGCGCGCCCGGGAACTCGCCCCGCAGGCCGTCCGGTTCGCGACCCGGCTGGTGGCGTACACGGAGGACGCCGACGGCGTGGAAGCCGTCCTGGAGGATCGCGGCAGCGGTGAGCGGCACACCGTCCGCGCCGACCGGCTGATCGGCTGCGACGGCGCGTCTAGCACCGTCCGCGCGGCCGCCGGGATCGCCATGGCCGGGCCGACCGGCCTCGGCCACTTCCTCGGCGTCCGCTTCGAGGCGCCCCTCGGCGAGGTCGTCGCCGACCGGGCCAGCGCCTCCTACTTCCTCACCGAGCCCGGCCGGGGCGGCTTCCTCGCCGTCGACAACGACCGGCGCTGGATCTACCAGCACCCGTACGACCCCGGCCGCGACGACACCACCGCCCTGCGGGCCGACCACCCGCGGCTGGCCCGGCTGATCCGCGAAGCGGCCGGGCTGCCGGGCCTGGCCGTGACCGTCCTGGACACCACCACCTGGCGGATGGACGCCCAACTCGCCGACAGCTACCGGAAGTCCAGGGTGCTCCTGGCCGGCGACGCGGCCCACGTGACGCCGCCGACCGGCGGGCACGGCATGAACACCGGCATCGGCGACGCCGACAACCTGGCCTGGAAGCTGGCCGCCGTCACGGCCGGCACGGCCGGCGACGCGCTGCTCGACAGCTACGAGGCCGAACGCCGCCCCGTGGCCCGCCAGGTCATCGACATCTCCCTCGCCAACTCCCGTGCCCGCACCAGCTACCGGATGGACGACGAACTGCTGCTCACCGCGGCCTACACCTCCACCGCCGTCCTCCCCGTCACCCTGGCGCCGCGCCCACCCCTCGACCCGGACGGCGCCCACCCCGACCCCGCCCCCGGCACCCGCCTCCCGCACCTGCCGCTCCCCACCGGCTCCACCCTCGACCTGGTCGGCCCGGGCTTCGCCCTCCTCACCGCCGACGCCGCCTGGCAGCGCCACGCCGACACCGCCACGGCCGCCGGCCTCCCCGTCGCCCTCCACCTCCTCCCCGCCGACCTGATGCGGTCGCTCACCCTCCCACCCACCGGCGCCACCCTGGTCCGCCCCGACGGCCACATCGCCTGGCAGGCCCCGCACCCGGCCGCCGAAGCGACCCAACTCCTCGACGTACTACGGCAGATCCTCGCCCGCCCCTGAGTCGCCCGCCCCTGGGTCGCCCGCCTCTGGGTCGCCTGCCCCTGAGTCGTGCGGCCCTGTTGTCGCGTGGGCCGAGACGGCCCGGTCGGACCGGAGAGCGTCCGCCCGTTCCACGAGGTGGTCGAGAACCGCGAGGGTGAGGTCCGCGAGGTCGGTCCGCGTGAGCGAGCCGACGTCGAGCCGGAACTGGGTCGCCAGGCGCCGCTGCCGGTCGTGGAAGAAGACCGGATGCAGCCGGGGTGTGCTCGCGCCGCTGGCGAGCCGGTCGCGCCAGCTGGCCAGGACCTCGGGATCGGCGGGGCCGTTCAGGCCGTCGTGCTTGTCGGCGCGGAGCGCCGCGGCCAGTTCCGGACGGCCCCGCCGGCGAAGGCCCTCCTGGATCGAGGACAGCGCCATCGCCGGTTGCAGCTCCACGGCCAGGTCGTGGGCTTCGAGCACGGCTTCCACCGTCGGCCTGGCACCGGTGAGGACGTCGACGCACGGCCGGAACAGCCAGGGCTGGCTGGGCATCCCACGGCCGGGGCAGCGCAGGTCCACGGCGATCCAGGCGTGGTCGGAGCCGGAGGGGTGGTGTCGCCAGGCCATCACCATCGGGTTTCCGCCGCTGGTGCTCATGGCCCTCGCTTCGGCTGAGCCCGGATGGTCGCGGCGCAGCGCGTCGTCGAGGGCGAGGGCCGTACGACGGCTCACCACGTCCGGCACGTACCAGCCGGAGGAACTCCCGATCGCACCGTCGGCCTCCGTTTCCCAGCTGTGCAGGACGTCGGTGATCCCGTGCGCGAGCCACGCGGCGTGCGGATCCGCGGCCGAGTGCCACGCCTGGAAGAGCGTGACGAGGCGCAGCGATCGCCACGGCTCGGTGGGCCGGGCGGCGTCGAAGGTGCAGTAGAACAGGGCCGGTACGGGGTCGAGGGTTTCGGCCCAGGCCCGGTAGCGGTTCAACTGATCGCCGTGCTCGTCGGAGGCGCCCTTCATCTCCAGCACGGCCACGGGACGGTCGTCCGACCGCCGGTACACCACGAGGTCCAGGCGGCCGGCAGGCTGTTTGACCTCGCGTCGACACCGGTACGGGCCGGGGGCGAGGCCGAGCAGGTCGATCAGGGGCTGGGGATCGCGCTCGAACAGGAAGGCCAGCAGGTCGCTCAAGCTGTTCTCGTTGGCGACCAGTCGTTCGAGGGCAGGGCTGGGTTCCGGCATCCGGAGATCATCCTCCACCGGCGGCGGCGTTGCGGGGCTGTTGCAGGGGGAGTGACGGCGGTCACGGTGGGGTGGGGTGGTTCGTGATCGGATGGTCGGATGGGTGAGTTCGGGACGGGTGGGGTGGTGCCGGTGAGGCGCGGGGTCGGTGCGGTGGGTGCGGTGGCGGCGGCGGTGGTGCTGCTCGCGGGGTGCGGGAGCCAGGTGGCCGGGGCGGGCGGGGAGGGCGGGGGGCCTTCGGCCGCCGGCTCCGGCAGTGCGGGGCCGTGCGGGGCGGCGTCGGCCTCGCCGGGGCCCGTGGCGAAGGACGGGGTGCGGATCACGGCGGCGAGTGCGGCCTGTGCGGAGTACGAGGTGACCAACCCGGGCGCGGAGGCGGCCGATGTGACGGTGGTGTTCGGCCGGTCGGGGGCGGCCGGGGGTGTGCTGGGCAACGAGACGAGGACGGTCAGGGATCTCGCGCCGGGGGCGACCGGGAAGGGGCGGGTGGAACTGGACGGGAAGGGCTCGGTGCTGACGGTCGTCAAGGTGCGGAGCGTGCCGAGCGCCGAGGCCTCGCGCCCGGACGGGCCGTGCCCGGCCTCCGGGGTGCGGGTGAATGCGGACGACGGGGACGCGGCGATGGGGCTGCGGGTGGTGGGGCTGCACCTGCGCAACTGCGGGACGGCCACGGTGAACCTCAACGGCTACCCGGACCTCCAGCTCCTCGACGTGGGGCACCGGCCGGTCGACGGGGTGCGGCTCCTGCGCGGAGGTGCGCAGATCGCGAGCGGCACCGGGGCGGACGACCCGCCGCGGCCGCTCGCGTTGAAGCCGGGCGAGGGTGCACGGTCCACGCTGGCGTGGCGCAACACCACCGAGGCGGGCGCCGGTGACGCGGTGAACGCCCCGTACGTGCGGGTCCGGGCGATGCCGGGCGCCGCGCCGGTGACGGTCGTGCCGGAGCTGGACCTGGGCACCACCGGGCGCCTGGGTGTCGGCGCCTGGGTGCGGGAGGACGGGCAGCCGCCGGCGACCAGGCCGCCGGCGGGGTGATCAGGGCTCGGCGGTCATGACTCGGTGGTCATGACTCGGCCGTCAGGACTCCGGGGACGATTTCAGGTAGGTGAACTCGTTGGCCGGCCCGGCCGGGGACGAGTAGCCGTTGGACACCACGGTCACGTTGACGGTGCTGGGCCTGCCGAAGCCGGTGCTCGGGGCGGGCGCGTCGACGACGATCTCGTAGGGCGGCTGGACCTGCGGCGACGCCGCGGGGTTGGTGCCGAAGAACACCTGGGCGTCGGCGCCGAAGTTGACGCCGGTGACGGTCACCGAGGTGCCCTCGGGGCCGGTGGCCGGGAAGAGGCCGGTGGTGATCACCGGCGCGGGGCCGCCGTAGGCGAACCGGCCGAAGGGGACGGCCGCCGAGGTGCCCAGCTCGGTGGTGACCCGGACGTCGACCACGCCGACTCCGGGAGGCGCGTAGAGGCTGATCGCGAGGCCGTCGCCGCTGACCGCGAGGTCCTGGCCGGGGACGGGGCCGAAGTCGACGGCCGCGCCCGGGCCGAAGCCGCTGCCGGCGACGGCCAGTGCGGTGCCGCCCTCCCCGGAGTTCGTGGAGAGGGCCCGCACCACCGGGCCGGCCAGGACGTCGGGGGCGCCGAGCAGGCCCAGGTAGGTGGAGTTGGCGTGCTGGAAGGCGACCTGGCCCAGGAAGTCCGCGAGTGAGCTCTTGACGAAGTCCGGGTCGTGGGTCCGGCCGTAGTCGATGGCCAGGGGCACGGCCTTGCCGGGCTGGGCGTATTGGTGGGGACCGGGCAGACCGGCGATCACCGAGATGACGGCGTCCACCTCCTCGTTCGCCGCCGGTCCGGGAGGAGTCGGGTACCAGCCCTCGGCGTCGTCGAGCGAGGTCCAGGCGAGCGGCACGACGTCGTAGGGGTTGTAGTAGCGCGCGTTGACGATCCACGGCAGGGAGTCGACGTAGTCGGCGAAGTCCGGGCCGCCGGCGGTGGGGGCGGCGAAGGTGCAGAGGCCGAACTGCGGGGTGGCGCCGGGCCAGGACCGTGCCTGGAGGTAGGGCGCGACCATGGTGGCGATGCAGCCGCCGAGGCTGTGGCCGATCACGTACACCGTGGGGGTCTGCGCGGCCCCGGCGAGGGCTTCGGTGAGCGCCTGCACCAGGGTCACGCCCCCGCTGCTCATGGACACGACCTGGGTGAAGGCCGCCATCGCGCCCTGGGACACGGACACCGGGGCGGACGGTGCGCCGACGGCGGTGAACGGCACCACCGTGCCGACGTCGAGGTCCTCCAGCAGGTCGGTCACGTTGCCGACCGTGCCGCGGAGGACCACGGCGAAGCTGCTGGAGGACGGGTCGGCCGCCAGGTACGCCAGGTTGGCGTTGTCGGGGGCCAGCGCCAGCCACCGGAGGCTCCAGTCGGCGCCGGTGGCGAGGTCGGTGTCGGCCAACTGCCGGGTGATGCCCAGGAACACCCGGTTCAACTGCTCCGGCACCGTCTCCCCGGACGGGCGCGGGGTGGCGGCGGTCGCCGCGATCGCGGCGAGGGTCATCGCCACTCGGGGTGTCATCGGTGCGGTCTGCTCCGCCGCCATGCCGGCTCCTCGGGATCGCCTGGTGGGACAGGGAGGATCGTGTCCGATCGGCTTCCCGCCGCGCCCGTCCGACGCGGTGCCGGATCCCCGCGTCACGCCACCGGGCGTACACCGGCCCCGGGTGCGAAGCCGGTGCGCGCGCCCGTCCGGTCGGGGTCAGGGCGCGAGGTCGATGATCACCTTGCCGGGGTGGTCCTCCCGTTCGGCGGCGATGTCGGTCACCCGGCGCGGGAAGTCGTCCAGGCCGATCCGCAGGGAGGTCAGCTTCTCCAGGGGGAAGGCGAGCGGGTGTTCGGCGCGCAGCCGGAAGCCCTCCTCGTAGTCCTCGCGGTGGCAGCCGTAGGCGCCGGCGAGGTGCAGCCGCTTGCCGTGGTGCTCGACCGGCTCGATGAGTTCCGCGCGGCGGATGGTGTCGACGTCGGCCCGGCCGGGCGGGTAGGTGTCGCCCCGGCGGGTGCCGCCGTAGACGAAGAGGACGGCGCCGTCGGCGGCCAAGTCGCTGGCGGTGTCCAGGAGTTCGGTGGTCGATACGGTGGTCGCCACGATCACCACGTGGTACCTGTCCTGGTGCTGCGGCGCCTTGGCGTCGGTCAGCGGGTGGATCTCCTCGGCGGCGAGCAGGCCCTGCTGCCGGGCGAAGGCGCGCCGGGCCTCGCCGCGGTTGAAGACGGTGGGCGAGGCGCCCAGGTGGCGGGCGTACAGGGCGAAGGTGAGGCCGGCGCAGCCGGCGCCGAGGACGGCGACGCGCCGGCCCCGGAGGTCGGTGAGAGCGGTGAGTTCGAGCAGTCTGCGGAGCGCGTGCACGATGCAGGCGAAGGGCTCGGGCATCCAGACGGCGTCCCGGATGCCGGTCTCGGGGACGCGCACCACGGCCTGGTCCAGCTGCGCCTCCGTGCCGTGGACGAAGACGTACTCGGCGAAGCCGGTGGTGCGGGTGGGGGTGATGTTGGGGTTGAGGGTGACGAGTTCGCCCTCCCGGAAGCCGGTCCGGGCGCCGGCGAAGGCGACGGTGCCGACGAGTTCGTGGCCGAAGAGCGGGCCGCGGTCCTCGGGGACGTCGCGCGAGCCGACGACCTCCTTGGCGTCGGCGCGGCAGATGCCCAGGTGGTGGGGCTTGATGAGGACGGTGTCGGCGCGGAGCGCGTCGTGGGGGAAGGGGCGGGTGCCGAGGCTCACCACGCCGTCCCGCAGGGTGGTGGTGGCGTACTCGGCCGGGAGGTTCGGCGCTTGGGGCACGGGGGCTCCTCAGGGGCGGGAGGCGGACGGCTCGTGGGGGACGGACGGCTGGTGGGGGGCGGACGGCTGGTGGGTGCGGGCGAGGTCGCGGGCGCGTTCGAGGTCGAGGGCGAGGCGGACGGGGTCGCCGTCGCGGTGGTCGTTCTCCAGGACCAGCGCCTCGGGCCGGAACCCGTGCGCGGCGAGGGCGGCGAGGGACTCCCGGACCGGGCCGTCCCCGTCGCCGAGGAGGTCCCGCGCCACCACGCCGCCGGTGCCGTCCTTGAGGTGGACGTGGGGCGCGAGCCAGGGGTGGACGGCCTCGACCAGGGCCACCGCGTCGACCCCGGCGACCCGCGGGTTGTAGGTGTCCAGCAGCAGCCGGAAGCCGTCCGCCGCGACCTGGTCGACCAGGCGGCGGGCGCGCGCCGGGTCGAGGTCGTTCTCGTTGGCCAGCAGCAGCCCGCGGGCCCGGGCCTCCGCCGCCGCCCAGGCCAGTACGGCGGCCGTGCGGTCCAGTTCCGCGCGGTCGGTGACGGCGCTGCGGCGGAAGCTGGGGACGAAGGCCAGCGGGGCGCCGAGGGCGTGGGCGGCGTCCAGCACCCGGATCAGGACGCGTCGGACGCGCAGCGCGTCCCGGCCGCCCGGCGGGGCGTGCAGGCCGATGTCGTTGAGGGTGTTGCCCGCGACGGCGAGCGGTCGGACCCGGAGCCGGGCGCAGTGCTCCAGGATCCGCTCGACGGTGCCCGGCGCGTCGAGCCACGGCCCGCGGCCGGGGCCGCCGAGGTCGAGCTGGAGGCCGTCGGCGCCGGCCCGGTGGGTGAGCCGGACCGCGTCGAGGTGGTCCCCGGGCAGGCGCCAGCCGGCCAGCCCGAGGAGCGGGGCGGCGGTCACGAGGTGGCGCCGGCGGCGGCCCTCGCGGTGGCGGTGGCGGTGGCCGGGACGGGGCGGCTCTGGGAGAGCGGCAGCCCCTCGCCGACCGGGCGCCAGCCGCCCTCGGGGTCCACCACCAGGTGGGCGCCGTGCAGTCCGGCGCCGGCCGTCGCCGCGAGCTCGTGGGCCAGCGGGGCGAAGCTCGCCGGGCGCATGTACGCGGTGTAGTCGAAGCCGTCGGGGCGCCGGCGCCGGATCCCGGGGGTGTCGACCATGCCGGCGGGCAGGGCCTGGACGATCCGCAGCGCCTCGGTGCCCGGCGGTTCGGCGGCCTCCTCCTGGGCGACGGAGTCGAGCAGGGCGGCGGCGCCCGCCTTGGTGGCGGCGTAGCCGGAGCGGCCCGGCCCGGCGTTGTAGACGACCTCGGAGGAGATGCCGAGGAACAGCCCGGGACGGTCGGGTCGGCGCAGGGCCGGGACGGTCCAGGAGAGGGTGAGCCAGAGGCCGTGCAGATTGACGTCGAGTTGGCGGCGCCACTCGGCCTCGGTGCACTCGCGGAAGAGGGTCCGCCGGTCGCCGTAGTGGACGGCCGAGTAGCAGACGGCGTGCAGCGGTTCGGCGCCGGCCAGGGACAGGTTCTCGGCGACCCGGTCGGTGTCGGTCAGGTCGGTGGCCGCCCAGCGCAGCCGCTCGGCCCCGGGGCCGGCCGGGCGCGAGCGGCTGAGCACGGTGACGTCCAGCCCGGCCTCGGCCCAGGCGTCCGCGACGCCACGGCCGATGCCGGTGGACCCGCCGACGACCAGGGCGCGGCGGCGGGTGCGGTCGGGCGCGGTCACTGGGCCTCCAGGGGTGTGGGCGGCGCCGGGGCGAAGCGCACCGCGAGTTTGACGAGCCGGCTCCCGGCGACGCTGCGTCCGCCGCCGGCCGAGAGCCCGGTCATGATCCGGGCGGCCTCCGGCGGCCCGACGACGTGCGTCACCAGGTCGCGGTAGGCCTCCGGGTGGTGGCACAGCTCGGCGGCGGCCTCGGCGAGGTG
The DNA here is from genome assembly GCF_042755465.1 of Kitasatospora sp. NPDC059160. NCBI lineage: Bacteria > Bacillati > Actinomycetota > Actinomycetes > Kitasatosporales > Streptomycetaceae > Kitasatospora > Kitasatospora sp. NPDC059160. Next base: position 45,815 of record NZ_JBHZCN010000069.1, read on the forward strand.
GTCGTTGCCCACGCCGCGGTGGCCGGTCAGCCGGACGCGTCGGCCGTCGGCGGTGCGGGTGGTGGTGAAGGCGTACGGGACGGGGTGCCCGGCGCAGTTGGCGGCCCGGACGGCGGCCAGGTCGACGCCGGGCAGTTCGGTGACGGCGGCGCCGGGCGGGAGGCCGCCGAACAGGTCGACGGTCAGGTCGCCGGTCGCGTCGTCGTCGAGGTGGTCCGAGAGTCCGGGGCCGCCGAGCCGCAGGGCGGCGGCGAGCGCGGCGAGGGTCCCGTCGCGCGGGGTCGCGAGCAGGGCCGCGACCGGCCCGGAGCCCACCGGGGGCACCGGGTCGAGCGTCAACTCCACGCCGGGGAAGGCCCGTTCAGCGCTCCAGGCCAGCCCGTCCGGGGTGTGGTGGACGAGCAGGACGCGGACGTCGGCGCCGAGCCGGCGGCGGGCGGCCCGGACGGCGAGCTGCCCGATCGTCCCGTCGCCGTACACCACCAGGGTCCGGGGACGGCCGGCGGCCAGCAGGCCGAGGGCGTACCGGACGGCGGCCAACGGCTCGATCAGGGCACCGAGCACCGGGTCGGGCTCCTGCGCCAGCGGCACCACCAGGCCGTCCCGGACGGCCGTCGCCGGGATCAGGGTGCGTTCCTGGAGCAGGCCGTCGACGTTGTGCCCGAGCAGGAAGGACGGGTCCGTCCGGTGGGTCGGGTTGACCACCACCGGGGTGCCCGGGCGGCGCAGGGCGGCGGGGACGCCCGGGCCGGCGGCGACCACCCGGGCGATGCCCTCGTGGCCGATCACCGGCGCCGGGTCGTCGCGCAGCCCGCGCAGCATCTGGATGTCCGTCCCGCACAGCCCGGCGACCTGGGTGGCGACGAGGAGTTCGCCCGGGGCGGGGGCCTGGGTGGGACGCAGCCGCAGCCGTACGCCGCCGGGCTCGCGGACCAGCGCGCGGTGGCTGGGGACGCGCTCGGCCGTCGTCACGTCGACGCTCCGGCTCCGGCCGCGATCCCGGCCCCGGCGAGGCTGTCGGCCTCGCCGGGGGCGGTGACGGTGATCCGCCGGTGCAGCCAGTCGGGGGTGCGGTCGCTGGTCAGGTAGAGGCCCTCGCGGGTGAGGTGGCCCAGCAGGGCGCGCTGGTAGTGGTGGCCGAGGCCGTGGACGACGCCGCCGGTCAGCACCACCTCGTCCAGCTCGGGGTCGAGGCAGAGCGCGGTGCGCAGGACAGCCGCGACGGGGGCGGTCGCGGCGTCGAGCAGGTCGGCGGCGAGCGTGTCCGGCCCGGGGCGTCCGTCCTGCCCGTCCCTCCCGTCCTGTGCACGCTGTGCGCCGGTCCCGTCCTGCTCGTCCTGCTCGTCCAGGGCCCGGCGCAGTGCTGTCTCGAAGGCGGTGCCGCCGGCGGTGAGCCGGCCGAGCCGGGAGGCCGCCCAACGGGCGGGCTCCCGGTGGGCGAGGGTGTCGGCCAGCCGGGCGATGCCGGGGCCGGAGGCGTAGGCGGCGAGGTGGCCGGGCCGGCCGCAGTCGCAGGTCAACTCCACGGTGCTGCCCAGGAGGTCGGCGTGCACCGGCAGGTGGCCGATCTCGCCCTGCAGTCCGCTGTCGTCGACCGGGATCCGGCGCTGCCGCTGGTCGAGCACCCGGCAGGCGATGCCGGAACTGATGGTGGCCAGCAGGACCTTGCGGTGGCCGCTGCGCTCGGCGGCCGCGGCGGCGTGCAGCAGCGCGGCGGTGACGTCGTTGACGATGTGCCACCGGACGTCCGGGCGCCGGGCGGTCAGCGCGGCCCGCAGGTCGTACGGCTCGCTGTGCTCGCCCCACAGCGGGGCGGAGGCGTAGACGAGCCCGGAGCGGTGGTCGAGGGCCGCGCCGAAGGAGATGCCGACGACGGGGGCCGGGGTGTGCGGCACGCCGGCGCACAGCTGGCGGACCATCATGTCCTGGAGCTCGGCGACGGTGGCCGAGGGGAAGCGCTTGAAGCTGGGGGAGGGGTGCGTGGTGCGGGTCCCCAGCCCGCCCCGGCGCTGCCAGACGGCCCGGCGGATGTGGGTGCCGCCGACGTCGAAGACGGTGATGTCCGCAGGCGCCTGGCCGCCCGGCGAGGCGTCCGGCAGAGTGTCCCGGCCGCCGCCCGGCGAGGCGTCCGGAGAGGCGTCCGGCGAGGCCTGGGGCACGGTGCCCGCGCTCATACCGCCGCGCCGACGAGCTCGGCCCGCGCATCCGTCGTCCAGGCGCCGATGAACTCCAGGGCCCGGCCGAGCTCCGCCGGGGTGAGGTCGTTGGTGAAGACGACGGAGCCGATGCCCCGGGTGAGCGGGACGCGCTGGAGGCCGTCCCGGTGCTTGACCGCGTCGGCGAGCGCCTCCTCCAGCAGCTCCTGGGTGAAGATCGGGTGGGCGACGGGGAGTCGGAAGCCCTGGAGGAGTCTCAGCGCCCGGTCGGTGTCGTGCGCGGAGAGGTGGCCGCGGAGGTGGGCGAGGGCGAGGCAGATGGCCATGTCGACGGCGACGGCCTCGCCGTGCAGCAGGGGCGGGTCGGCGCGCAGTTCCAGGGAGGGGCTGAACGTGTGGCCGTAGTCGACGGAACGTTCCAAAACCTGTTCCCAGAGGTTGGGTTCCAGTTCGTCGAGCATCCCGGAGATGGCCCGGGACAGTACCTCGCTGACCGCCGAGCCGCAGCCGCCCAGGGTCTCGGGGGTGATGTCGCCGACGGTGGCCTCCAGCAGGTCGAACAGGACGGCGTCCTTGACCAGCGCCATCTTGATCACCTCGGCGATGCCGTTGGCGACGTGCCGGGGGTCGATGGTGCGCAGGAAGTGCGGGTCGATCAGGGCGAGTTCGGGGGCGAAGTAGGCGCCCAGGCGGTTCTTGTGGTGGCCGTGGTTGATTCCGGTCTTCACGCCGATGCCGGCGTCGATCTGGCCGACCAGCGTGGTGGGGACGCGGATGTAGGGCACGCCGCGGCGGTACATGCTCGCCGCGAAGCCGACGATGTCGAGGACGACGCCGCCGCCGACGGCGACGACCTTCTCGGCGCGGCGCAGGATGCCCATCCGGGACATGGCCTCGGTGACGAGGACGGCCTGCTCCAGGGACTTGGCGTCCTCGTCGCCCTGGACGACCTGCCAGGTCGCGTCGATCAGCCAGCGGTCGAAGTACGCGGCGAAGCGCTCGTGGTAGAGCGCGTCGACGGCGGAGTCGATCGCGAGCAGGCAGCGGAAGGGCCTGCCGTGGCCGCCGCCGACGGCGCGGGCGAGGGTGGGGTCGTCGAGGTCGAGCAGTCCGCGCACCATGCTGACGCTGTAGGCGACGGGCTGTTCGGCCCGGACGTTCCAGTGTAGGCCGGGCGGCTTGGGGAGATCCGCTACCGGGTTCAGGCCGGTCGGGCGGTGGTGCGTGGTCGGGCCGGGGAGTGGGGTACCGGACATGACGAAACCTCCGTGAGCGTCCTCGAGCGGGGGAGTGGGCGGTGGGAACGAGTCGACCGTCCGCCTGTTGTCGGCCTCGAACGCTAGTGCTCGATCCGTATACACGGCAACGTGATGGCGGTCACAGTAGATGCATTCAAATGCATATTTCTGGACTGTTACTTCGCGTGGAGTCCTGTTGCGGGGAGGTGAAGCGGCATGAAGCGGCCCCGGTCGCGGGCGGTGGCCTGCGACCGGGGCCGGTGCGGGGAGGGGGTGCTCAGTCGATCGGCACCGCGGGCGCGTACCGCAGCCGGGCGACGAGCGAGGCGGTGGAGTCGCTCAGGGCGGCCGAGTCGAGCGCCTCGGCGAGGGCCTTGCGCAGGGTCTGCTCGGCCTCCCCGGCCAGCCGCCGGCCGGCCTCGGTGATCCGCACGTCCACCCCGCGCTTGTCGTCCAGGGCGCTGCGCCGCACCACCCACTCGGCGTCCTCCAGGCGGGCGGTCATCCGGCTGACCGAGGGCTGGTTGGCGCCCAGGGTCTTCACCAGGTCCGACATCCGCAGGGTGCCGTCGCGCTGCTCGGCGAGCGAGAGCAGGAGCAGCAACTCGTTCATGGAGACCCCGTGGCTGCGGGTCAGCCGCCTGCCCGCGGTCGCGTTGACCTGCTCCATCAGGCGGGTGAGCTGTCGCCAGATGGCGATCTCGTCCCGCCCGCTCCCCGGTCCCCATGTCTCCATCGACGCGGCCCCTCACTGAGTCCTTCGGAACGTTCTGCTTGTCCGTCCGCCACTGTTTTCCAGCGTAACTCTTTGCGGCAGTTGACCACCCAGGCACGTTCGTCCATTATCTATATGCAATCGCATACATCATCCTTGAACCTGGCTCCCTACGAAAGGCTTGGGTCGCCATGCCACTGCCCCTCCTGGCCCTGATGCTCGGAGTGTTCTGCGTCGGCACCGCCGAGGTCGTCATCGCGGGGATCCTGCCCGAGATGTCCGCCGATCTGGACGTGACCATCCCGACCGCCGGCCTGCTGGTCACCGGTTACGCGCTGGGGGTGACGATCGGGGGGCCGATCATCACCCTGCTGACCACCAAGTGGTCCCGCAAGGGGCTGCTGCTCACCCTGATGGGCGTCTTCATCGTCGGCAACGTCATCGCCGTGCTCGCCCCCAACTACCCCACGCTGATGGGCGCGCGCATCTTCACCTCGCTCAGCCACGGCACCTTCGCCGCCGTCGCCTGGCACGTCGCCGCCCTGATGTCCCCGCCGGACAAGCAGGCCACCGCGATGGCCAAGATCGCGCTCGGCTTCAACTTCGCCAACGTGCTCGGCTCCCCGATCGGCACCTTCATCGGACAGCACTTCGGCTGGCGGGCCACCTTCGGCTACGTCACCGGCTTCGCCGTGCTGTGCCTGCTGCTGATCGTCAGGTTCGTGCCCGGCGCGCTGTCCACCGAGGGCGAGGGGGGCGCGGAGGGGAGCCTGTCGCTGCGCGAACAGATGAAGGTGTTCCGCAAGGGGAGTCTGCAACTGTCCATGCTGATCACCGTGTTGGCCCAGGGGGCGGTCTTCACCACCTCCACCTACCTGGCCCCGCTGCTGCGCGACATCGGCCACTTCGCGCCCGCCATGGTCGGCATCCTGCTGATCGTCTTCGGCATCGGCTCCGTCCTCGGCAACATCCTGGGCGGCAGGGCCGCCGACGCCAACGTGATGCGCGGCGTGCTGCGCGCCCAGAGCGCCCTGCTGGTCGCCCTGCTGCTGTTCTGGCTCGCCGCGCCCCACCAGGTCCCGGCCGCGATCGCGCTGTTCCTGTTCGGCGCCGCGGGCTTCTCCATCATCCCGGCGCTCCAGGCACGGATCCTCGCGGTGGCCGCCGCCGCGCCCGCCCTCGCCCTCTCGGCCAACGTCTCCGCGTTCAACCTGGGCAACGGGCTCGGCGCCTGGCTCGGCGGCGCGACCATCGACCTCGGCTACGACGCCCGGGCCGTCACCCTCACCGCCGCCCTCGCCACGGCGGTCGCCCTGACCCTCTCTTTTATTATTTGGGCCCGCGGCCGGAGAGTGGTGGATTTG
>NZ_JBHZCN010000070.1:0-50829 GCF_042755465.1 Kitasatospora sp. NPDC059160
AAACCCCTACCCCCAAAACTCATTTTACCCCTGTGCTGGGGGGCTGTTTTTTGTTTATCTGCCCCGGGGCCCACCCCCCGGGCCCGCGGGACCGGGGGGGGCGCCGGGCCGGCGGGGGGGGCGCCGTCCGGGCCGCCCCCGGAGGGGGGAGCCCCGCACGCCGACGCCGCCAGCACCACCGCCGCCAGCGCCAGCGCCGCCGCGCCCCGCCCAACCCTCATGACCTGCACGCGTGCCGCCTCCCCGGGCCGTTGCCGTCCGCCGCCACGACGCTACGGCCCACGCCCCCGGGCCCGCACACCAGCCCCCCTGATCGGGTGAACGGGGAGGCGGTGGTTGACCGGCCCCCGGGTGGAACCGGGGGAGGCCCGCGGTTGACGGCCCCGGGGACTCGGGAGCGTTCGGGCGTCAGGAGGCCCCGGGCCTCAGGAGGACGCGGCCGCCGCCGCGAGCGCCGGGACCGGCGCCGGCCGGGCCGGCGGGAACCGCCGCAGCCGCACCAGCGCCAGCACCAGCAGCAGGGCCAGCGCCCCGGCCGCACAGGCCGGCGCGAACGCCGCGAGGGGCCCGTGCGCGCCGACCAGCGGCCCCACCCCCGTCACCGCCAGCCCCTGCCCCGCGATCAGCCCGCTGCCCAGCAGCGTCATCGCCTCCGCCATCCGGCCCGCCGGCGCGACCCGCTCCACCAGGCCGAACACCGCGATCAGCGCCGGCGCCACCGCGAACCCCACCGCCCCCACCGCCACCGCCGCACCCGCCACCCCGTCCACCGGCAGCAGCCCCAGCAGCAGCACCGCCTGCGCCGCCACCGCCGTGCGCAGCCGCGCGGTGAGGTCGAAACGCTCCGCGAACGAGGCCAGCAGGACCCCGGCCGCCGCGCTGCTCACCCCCATCGCCGACCAGACCAGGCCGCCGACGCCCGCGTCCCCCCGGGCCAGGTACTGCACCCCGGTGTTGGCGGCGCCGAACACCACGCCCTGCAGCACCGTCACGGCGATCAGCACCAGCAGCGGCCCCGACAGCACCCGCCCCGCCGCCGCCGTGCGCCCCGCCGCCGTGGGCGCCGCTGCCGCCACCGCGGGCGCCGGCGCCGGGGCCGTCGGGTGCAGCGCGAACACCGTGCCGAACACCGCCATCAGCACCGCCGCGCACACCAGGCCCGCCGCCGGGTGCACCGCCCAGGCCAGCACCCCGACCAGGGCGGGGCCGGCCACGAAACTCGTCTCGTCCACCACCGCGTCGAAGGCCAGCGCCGGGCCGACCAGTTCGTGGCCGTCACGGCGCCCGCCCGCCAGCGCGATCCAGCGGGTCCGCGACAGCGGCCCGATCTGCGGCACGGTGAAACCCGCCAGCGCCGCGCACCCGGCCTGCACCGCCGGCGCCAGGGCGCCGACCGAGGCCACCACCAGGGCGGCCGTCAGCAGCGCGTTGGCCAGCGACGCCGCCAGGATCACCGGACGGTGGCCGCGCCGGTCGGCCAGCCGGCCCAGCAGCGGCCCGCCCACCGCCTGCCCGCCCCACAGCAGGCCCGCCACCACCCCGCCGCGGCCCACCCCGTCCAGCGCGGTCACCATCAGCAGCGTCCCGGTCGGGCACAGCGCGGCGGGCAGCCGGGCGAGGAAGGACACCAGGGGCAGCCGGGGCCCGGCGAGTCGGACGACGCCTTGCACGGCGGTGCGAGCGGACAAGGGGCGCCCTTCATCGGTGGTCGCGGCGGACGCCCCCCACTACACCGGACGGCGCGCGCGCCCGGCCATCGGCGGCGGCACCAAGCGGGCCGCGCCGCGGGCGGGGCGGCGCTGGACGTTCCTCCGAGCCGCAGGCCCGCCCTCCACGGCGGCGGGCGTCAGTCCTCCCGCAGCGCCCGCACCACCGCCGACAGGTCCCGGTCCGCGATCGACGGGTCCGCCAGCAGCGCCTGACGGGCCGCCGCCAGCAGCGGGCCGCCGCCCGCCAGGGCGAGGTCCTTGGCGGCCAGCCGCACCGGGAAGTCCGACTCCGCGCTGCGCGCCCGGGCCACCACCCCCGCGAGCGGCCCGGCCGCCAGCACCTCCAGCGCCTGCTCCTGCGGCACACCCAACTCGCCCGCCACCGACAGCACTTCGTCCAGGACGGCGACCGAGGTGACGATCGCGCCCATCACCACCACCTTCAACGCCGCCCCCGCACCGGGGCCCCCGCAGCGCCGCACCCGGCCCAGGCGGGACAGCACCGGCTCGGCGCGCTCCAGGTCGGCGTCCTCGCCGCCCGCGTAGACGGTCAGCTCGCCGCGGGCGGCCGGGCCGACGCTGCCCAGCACCGGGGCGTCCACCAGGGCCACGCCCTCCGGCAGTCGCTCCCGCAGCCCGGCGAGGGCGCGCGGGCCGATCGAGGACATGTCGATCCACAGGGTGCCGGGGGCCAGCGCGGCGGTGAAGCGCCCGGCGACCTCGGCGGCGGCCTGCGGGTCGGAGAGCATCGTGACGACGATGCCGGCCCCGGCCACCGCCCCGGCCGGGTCGGCGGCCTCGGTCAGGCCGTCGGCGCGGCCGGGAGTGCGGTTCCACACCGTCAACGGGTAGCCGGCGGCGGCCAGGCGACGGGCCATCGGCAGCCCCATCCGGCCCAGGCCCAGAAAGGCGATCTTTTCCATGGCCCCCACGCTAGGCAGCCCCGACCCAGGCGACAAACGAATGTCTCGCATGGTACTCATGCGCAATGGACATGGCTTGGCTGGACGTCTTCCGCACCGTCGCCCACCTGGGCTCCTTCACCGCCGCCGGCGAGCGCCTGGGCTTCACCCAGTCCGCGGTCTCCCGCCAGATCGCCACCCTGGAAGCCGAGTTGGGTGCCCCGCTGTTCGACCGCCTGGCCCGCGGGGTCCGGCTGACCGAACACGGCCGCGCCCTGCTCCCGCACGCCGAGGCCCTGCTGGAACGCCTCGACACCACCCGCCGCGACCTCGTCGCCCTCACCGAACTCGACGCCGGACGCCTGCGGGCGGGCGCCTTCGACAGCGCCAACGCCGAACTCGTCCCCGCCGCCCTCGCCGCCTTCCGCACCGCCCACCCGCAGGTCGAGACCACCCTCACCGAAGGCCTCAGCGCCCAGCTGCTGGAGCGCCTCGCCGAGGCCACCATCGACCTCGCCGTGGTCGCCTCCTACGCCGAGGACCCCCAGGACGCCTACGACACCGACCAGTTCGAGCTGCACCCGCTGCTCGCCGACCCCGTCCTGGTCGCCCTCCCGCGCGGCCACCGGCTCGCCGGCCGGCGCCGCCTGCGGCTGGCCGAACTCGCCGACGAACCCTGGATCGCGGCCCGCCGCGACCCCGGATCCACCCTGCTCGCCGCCTGCCTGCGCAGCGGCTTCCAGCCCCGCATCGAGTACGCCGTCGGCGCCTGGGCCGCCAAACTCGGCCTGGTCGCCGCGGGGTTGGGCCCCACCCTCATCCCCGCCCTGGCCGCCCGCGCCGCCCGCCCCGACATCGCCCTGGTCCCCCTCCACCCCCAGGACACCCCCGTGCGCCACGTCTGCACCGCCACCCGCCGGGGGCAGCGGGTGCCGCCCGCGGTGGCCGGCTTCCTCGGCTTCCTGCGGGCGGCAGCCGACGCCCACCGGGGCTGACGCCCACCGGGGCTGGCGCTCGCCGGAGTTGGCTCCCACCGGGGCCGGCGCTTGGCCGGAGTCGGCGCTCCGCCGCCTCCACCGTCCGGGCCGGCGGCACCGCGATCGTCAACCGGGCAGGGCGGCAGGGTGGCAGGGTGGCCGGGTGGCGCGTTAACTCGGTTGAAGGGCGAGGTGGTTGCGGGCGATCATGCGGGGATGAGCGAGCGACCCGAGCGATGGACCCAGGCCACCGTCTACCCCGACATGTGGGCCGACCCGGCCGACGATCCGCGCAACAGTGAAGGCCCCGCCCCGGATGGCGAGGCCGCCACCCTCGAGGACTACCTGGTCAACTACCGCCTCACCCTGCGGATGAAGTGCGAGGGCCTGGACGCCGAGCAGCTCGCCCGGCGCTCGGTGCCGCCCTCGACCATGTCGCTGCTCGGCCTGGTGCGCCACCTGGCCGAGGTGGAACGCGACTGGCGCAACTGGATCCGCGAGGGCGAGCCGCAGCCCAAGCTCTACGGCGCCCGCGACGCCGACTTCGACGGGGCGCTCCCCGACCCGGCCCTGGTCGAGGCCGCCTGGCGCGACCTGGAGCGCGAACAGGCCGCCCTGGACGCCGCGTTGGCCGCCCATCCGGACCTCGGCGAGCGCCTCGGCAAGCAGCGGCTGTCGGTCCGGGAGGTCCAGGTGCACCGCATCGAGGAGTACGCCCGCCACTGCGGCCACGCCGACCTGCTGCGCGAGTGCGTGGACGGCCGCGTGGGCCAGTGACGTGAGGGCTGCCGGGGCGGCCGGCGCCCCGGCGGCCCGGCGGCCCCGGCGCCCCTTGCCGTCAGCAGGTGGCGTCGGCCGGCGGCAGTACGCCGGTGGACAGGTAGGCGTCCACGGCGCGTTGGGCGCAGGGGCTGTAGCCGTTGAGGAGGACGGTGTGGATCCGGCCGGGGACGGTCAGCAGCCGGGAGGCGGACAGCCGGGCGTGCAGGGCCAGGGCGCCGGCGTAGGGGGCGTGGGTGTCGCCGGTGGACTGGATCTGCAGGGCGGGCACCGCGTTGCGCACCTGGACGAACGGCTCCTGCGGGTCGGTCGGCCAACTCGCGCACGGCGTCGGCCCGTTGAACACCGGTCCGAAGAGGGGCCGGGTGGCGCGGGAGCGTTCGACGGCGGCCGCGTACCACCCGGGGGAGCGCGGCATCGCCACGTCGTCGCACAGGTAGCCGATCGCGGCGGCGAGGTCGGCGCCGGCCTGCGGGTCGGGCGCCAGGACGGCCGTCAGCAGCGCGTGCAGGGTCGGGCTCGCCTGCACCGGCCTGCCGTCGGCGGCGTCCAGCAACTGGCGCAGCACGTCCGCGTAGTCGGCGCTGTCGCGGTCGTCGCCCTGGCAGACGGTGAGCAGGAACGGCAGCAGGGCGCCGTCGAGGCGGAACCCGTCGATGCCGATCGGCGCCGCCTCGGCGCGCCGGACCAGGCCCTGCACGGTGGCGCGCACCGCCGCCGCCGTCGCGCCCAGCCGGTACCGGCCGTCGCGGGGCGCGGCCCAGGCGGCGAAGTCGTCCAGCGCCCGCTCGTTGGCGGCCCCCATGTCCCGGAGCGTCCGGACCCCGTACCGGTCCGGGTCCGGCGCGCTGTCCAGCACCAGGCGGTCCACCCGGCCCGGGTACAGCTGCGCGTACACCGCGCCCAGCAGCGCGCCGTAGGACTGGCCGAAGAAGGAGGCGCGCGGCTCGCCCAGGGCCGATCGCAGCACGTCCAGGTCGCGCGCGGTGTTGCGGGTGGTCAGGTGCGGCAGCAGGTCCGGGTACTTGTCCAGGCAGGCGTCGGCGTCCGCCTTCGCCAGGCGCCAGCTCTCCCGGAAGCCGGCCGCGCCGCTGCCCGCCGAGCGCAGCCAAGTGCCGTGGTTCAGGCCGCAGTCGAGGCCACCGCTGGCACCCACCCCGCGCGGGTCCATCCCGATCAGGTCGTAGGCGGCGGCCGTGGCCGGGGCCAGCCGGTCGCGCAGCGCGACCGGCAGGGCCAGAGCGCGCTCGCCGGGGCCGCCCGGGTTGGACAGCAGGACGCCGTGCCGGGCGGCGGGGTCGGCGGAGCGGATCCGGGAGACGGCGAGGGGCAGGGTGCGGCCCTCGGGCGCGCGGTAGTCCAGCGGGACGGTGAGCGTGGCGCACTCGGCGCCGGCGGCGGCCAACTCCGGATCCTGGCACGGGCCCCAGGCGAGGGCCTGGTGCCGGAAGCGCTCCGGCGGATCGGCGGCGGTGGCGGCCTTGTCGGCCGGTGCGGCCGGGGTGGCGGCGGTGGCGGTGGGAGCGGCGGCCGCGGACAGGGCCAGGGCGGCGGCGAGTACCAGGGCGGGCTTCATGGCGTCCACCCTAAAGTCCCCGTGCCGTAGGGGGGTTGGCGGCCCGAGGAGGGCCCCGTGCCGTCGCGCGGGCGCACCTGCCGGATCCGATTGACCCATGGAAACGGTGCTTGATTGCCCCATGATCGTGGGTCTTTCCGCTCCTAGGCTGGTCCCATGACGACGACGGAGAACACCGCCCCCGCTGCCATCCCCGCCACCGCCCCGGTCCTGGCCCGCCACGGTGAGGCCGAGACCTGCGCCGACCCGAGCGCCACCATGACCCTGCTCGCCGAGACGGCCCCCGGCGAGGGCGGCTTCACCGTCTACCGCTCCGCCTTCGCCCGGGGCGCGGTCGGGGCCCCGGCGCACTTCCACACCCGGGCGACGGAGCTGTTCTTCGTGATCAGCGGCTCGCTGCGGGTCCTGGTCGGCGAGGAGGTCACCGTCCTGGACGCGGGCGACTTCCTGGCCGTGCCCCCGCACACCCCGCACGCCTTCGCCGCCGCCCCGGGCTCCGAGGCCGACGTGCTGTTCGTGTTCGCCCCCGGCATGGACCGCTTCGACTACCTGCGCCTGCTGGGGACCGTCATGCGCGGCGAGGCCGACCCGGGGGCGATCGCCGCCTCCGCCGAGCGCTTCGACAACCACTACGTGGACAGCCCCGCCTGGCGCGCCGCCCTGGCGGGCCGGGCCTGACCCGGTCCCGGGGCGCGGGGCCCGGGGCGTCGGGCTCCTTCGACGGGCCGGGGCGGCCCGGGTGTGGAACGGTGGAAGGCCGGGGGATCAGGGGGCCGGTTGCGAGAGGAGTCGCCATGTCGTCGAAGCGCCGCCGCAAGAAGAAGGCCCGGGCCAAGCGCGGGGCCAACCACGGCCGCCGGCCCCAGTGCTGAACGGCTGAACGGCCGGTCCGTACGGCCCCGCGTCCGCAGCTCGGACGCCGGGCCGTACGTCCGGTCACCCTGCGCAGTCAGCCGGTGCAGTCACCCGCGGAGTCAGCCCGCAGAGTCAACCCGCAGAGTCGGCCTGCGGAGTCAGCCCGCGCCGTCGAGCGCGGCCGCCTTGCGCAGCAGCACCGCCCGCTCGCGGGCGTTGCGGCACAGCCGGGCCGCGAGCTCCAGCTCCGCCCGGGCCTCGCCGGTGCGCCCCAGGCGGGTCAGCAGTTCGCCGCGCACGCCCGGCAGCAGGTGGGAGCCGGCCAGGCGCCCGGAGACGGCCAGGTCGTCGACCAGGGCGAGCGCGGGCCCCGGCCCCTCGGCCATCGCGACGGCCACCGCCCGGTTGAGTTCGACCACCGGGGACGGCGCCACCCGGCCGAGCGCCTCGTAGAGCAGCACGATCCGTTCCCAGTCGGTGTCGGCCACGCCGGGCGCCGCCGCGTGGCAGGCGGCGATCGCCGCCTGGAGGCCGTACGGGCCCAGGCCCCGCCCGAGGGCGGCGGCCCGGCCCAGGGCCGCCAGGCCGCGGCGGATCGCCGAGTGGTCCCAGCGGCGCCGGTCCTGGTCCTCCAGGAGCACCGCCTCCCCGTCCGGGCCGGTGCGGGCCGGGAAGCGCGAGGCGGTGAGCTCGAACAGGGCGAGCTGCCCGTGCACCTCGGGTTCGTCGGGCAGCAGGGCGGCCAGGGTCCGGGCCAGCCGCAGCGCCTCGTAGGCGAGGTCGGGGCGCAGCAGGTCGGTGCCGGAGGTGGCCGTCGAGCCCTCGGTGAAGACCACGTACAGGACGCTCAGGACGGCGCCCAGGCGCTCGCGCCGCTGCCGCCGTGGCGGCAGCTCGAAGGGCACGTGCGCGGCGGCGATGGTCTTCTTGGCGCGGGTGATCCGGGCCTGCACGGTGGGCACCGGCACCAGGAACGCCCGGGCGATCTCCTCGCTGGACAGGCCGCCGACCACCCGCAGGGTGAGCGCCACCCGGGCCTCGGGGGAGAGCACCGGGTGGCAGGCGGTGAACATCAGGGCGAGGACGTCGTCGTCGACCCGGTCCGGGTCGAACGGCAGCTCCGGCGCCGGTGCGGGCCCGGCCGCCGAGCCGGCGCTGAACTGGCCCTCGGCCAGGCCGCCGGCGAGCGCGGTGTAGCGCTCGTCCAGGGCCGAGGCGCGGCGGAAGGCGTCGATGGCCCGGCGCCGGGCGCAGGCCAGCAGCCAGCCCACCGGGTCGGCCGGGGCGCCGTCGCGTGCCCAGGAGACCAGGGCCTCGGCCAGCGCCTCCTGGGCGACGTCCTCGGCCAGGGCGAAGTCCCCGGTGTAGCGGGCCAGCGCGCCCACGATCCGGGCGGACTCGATCCGCCACACGGCCTCGACGGCCCGCCGGGCGTCCTCGGTGCCCGGCGGGCCGTCGGTGGCTGCGGGCATCAGAGCTGGCCGGTCCGCTCGCGCCAGGCCCGCTCCTTGACGATCCACTCGTTGTCCTGCGGGAACTCCTCGATGCCGGGCACCCGGCGCACCTCGCACTTGGAACCGGGGAGGGCCGGCAGCCGCTTGGCCCACTCCACGGCCTCCTCCTTCGAGGCCACGTCGATCAGGTAGAAGCCGCCGAACAGCTCCTTCGTCTCCCCGTACGGGCCGTCGGTGACCACCGGCGCCTCCCCGTCGAAGTCGACCACCACGCCCTGCGACGGGTCGTCCAGCCCCTCGGCGGCCACCAGCACGCCGGCCCGGATCAGCTCCTCGTTGAAGCGCCCCACGGTCTCCAGCATCTCCTCGAAGGGCGTCTCCATCATCTTGGCCATGGACTCGTCCGTGCCCCGCATGATCAGCATGTACTTCGCCATCACAAACCTCCTTCGACGGGGGCCGCCTTTCCGACCCTCTCCACCCCAAGGTCGAACGGCGCCCGCGCGGATCGACACCCTCGACGAAGACGGACGATATTCCCTCCCACCGACAGCCCCCGGCCGCCCCGCCGCCCGGGCCGCCGGACAGTACCCACCCCTGTGCCCCGTCGCTGCTTCGGCCGGCCGAAGCAGCGACGGCATCGTCCGGCCCTCTGCACAGGAAGTCGGCCCGGCCGACTTCCTACGCCGGGAAGTCTCCTGCGCGGACAGCGCCGATGAAGGCGGTCCAGGCGTCGGCGGTGAAGAGGAGGGAAGGCCCCTGGGGGTCCTTGGAGTCACGGACGGGAAGCACCCCCGGGAACCCGTCGGCGACTTCGACGCACTCGTTGTCGGGGCCGCTGAACGAGCTCTTCCGCCAAGCGGCGGTGGAGAAGTCGGGTATGTGCCTCATGTGCCGAGATCCTTGACAGAGGTGATCAGTTGCAGGGATTCCGCAGCTGGTAGTGCCTTGGTGCAGACATCGTCCCAAAGCTCCGAATACCCCTCCACCTCCGTCGCGCCCTCGAGCCACATGGATCCCGAAGGGTTGTCCAGCAGGACGACGTCCATGGCGGCCTCGGAGGGGAATCCGAGGATCACATAGGGCCCCGCCATGCTGGCGTGCGCGCCGACGCTGAACGGAACCACCCGGATCGTCACATTGGGCATGGACGCCGCATTCGCCAAGTGTGCGAGCTGCTCCCGCAGGACGGCGGGTCCGCCGACCTGTTGGCGCAGAGCGCCCTCGGCCAGCGCGACCGACAGGGACAGTGGCGGATCGGCGGTCAATCGCTCCTGTCGCTTCAATCGAACGGTCACGAATTGCTCGACTTCCTCCGGCCGCTTCCAGCGGCGACCTGCCGAAGTGAGCGCGCGTGCGTAGTCCGGAGTCTGCAACAGCGCCGGGATCATCTGGCTTTGGAAGGTGCGCACCGAGGACGCCACGGCCTCCAGCGCAATGAAGTCACGGTAGGTGTCCGCGAGCACGTCGCCGTACTCGTTCCACCAGCCGCTCCCGCGCCGCCGCTTGTTGGCTGTGCGAGCAAGCTCGGCAAGGCGCTCGTGAACGGTCGGCTCATCGACGCGGTACAGCCGGAGCATCGCAGTGAGATCCGGAATCCGAACGGGGCTGCGACCGTTCTCGATTCGCGAAATCTTGCCTTTGGTGCAATCCAGCGCCTCGGCAACCGCGTTGGTGCTCAGGCCCGCACGCTCCCGCATGCCTCGCAGTTCCTCGCCCAACTGCCGTCCCAGCACGGTGGACGGCGCGCTCGCCACGCGATCCGGTTGCACGCAGCCTCCTCTGATCAGCAGTCATCTGCGCTCACAGTAGCCGCGCAGGCAACCCCAGCTTCTCGCATCTTTTCTTCAAGCAACGTTGCGGATGATCTTAAGGTCGATGCATGCTACCTGGCGTAGCTAATCGCGATACAGAGAGTGATCATTGCGAGCTTGCTGCCGGGCATCCCCATGCCTCGATCCGTTACCGGGTGTTCCCGCCCGATCTCGACCCCCAACCCCACCGGAGGTGGCTCCGCCATGCCTGAAACCGACGAGCCCGTCAGCCCGCCCGCCGGCCGCGGCTGCTGGTTCCCGCGTTCGCGCCGCTCGCCGATGCTCGCGCGGCGGATGCTGCGCGAGCTGCTCGCCACGGCGCCGGACGGCGACCGCTACCGCGAGGTCGGGGAGCTGCTCACCTCGGAGCTGGTGGGCAACGCCGTCCTCCACTCGGGCATGCCGGGGCGGCTGATCTGGGTGTCCTTCGACGTGAACGCCACCCGGCTGCGCATCGAGGTGCACGACGCCGGTGACCGGCCTCCGGTGCCTCAGCAGTCCGACCCCGGTGCTGTGGGCGGGCGCGGGCTGCTGCTCGTGGCGGCCCTGGCCGCCGAGTGGGGGCACTTCCCGCGCCCGGGCGGGGTGGGGAAGGCGGTGTGGTGCGAGTGCGCGCCCGCCGCCGCGCACGACATGAAGCCGTGAGCCGGATGCGCGGGCCCTCCCGGGCTACCCCTCGGCCGCCGCCTGCTCCAGGGCGGCGCCGAGGGCGGTGGCGGAGGCGGCGATGCGCTGGAGTTCGGCGAGGTGGGCGGCCAGGGCGCGGCGGCCCTCGGGGGTCAGGCGCAGCCAGGTGCGGGGGCGCTTGCCGACGTAGCCGCGGCGCAGCCTGACGTAGGAGGCGGCCTCCAGGGTGGCGGCCACCTTGCTCAGCGCCGACTCCGAGACCCCGCAGCCCTCCCGTACGGCGCGGAACTCCGCCTCGGCGCAGCCGGACAGGAAGGCGACCACGGCGAGCCGGGTGGGCTGGTGGATCAGCTCGTCGAAGGCCTGTTCCGGCGGCGGGTCGGTGCTCACGCGGCGCCCGCCGCGGCTGTTCCGGTCGCCCCGGTCGCCCGCTTGCGGCGCAGCAGCAGGAAGTGGGTCGGGCCGCCGGTGAGGCCGAGGGCGAGCAGGAACCCGGGCAGGCCGAACGGCAGGGCCAGCGCCCCGGCCGCGAGCAGCGGCAGCAGCTGGAGCGCCGCGCCCGGGTACGACAGGGTGGGGACGATGCCCGGCCGGTGCTCGACCCGGTGGCTGACCACCACGTGGCCCACCAGCAGCAGCGCCGCGGCCAGCTGCACGAGGGCGGTGGCGAGCCACAGCCGCTCCGGCAGCAGGGCCGAGACGCCGGTCCCGGCGAACCCCGCCCCGAACAGGCCCGCGGCCGTGGCCGGGTACCAGGGGGGCAGCGGATTGGGCCGCCGGGCCGCCGCCCGGGCCCGGTGCGCGGTGCGCAAGGACGCGAGGGCGTCCTCGGGGGCGATGCCGTGAACGCTCACCTTGTGCTCCAACTCCCCGTTCCCGAAAGGCTCCTGACAGCACCGGAGATCCTGGCATTTACTTTCCCGCCAGGCAAGTACTAGCGTGGCGGGCATGTGCACGGGGGAGGCAAGGACATGACCGGGACGACGACGCCACGGGCGGGCACGGCCGACCGCTCCGGAGACGAACGGCCCGGGGGAGAAGCAGCGATCCTGACGTCCGGACTGCGGATGCGCTACGGCAGCCGGGACGTCCTGGACGGCCTGGACCTCAGAGTGGAACGCTCCGAACTCTTCGCCCTGCTCGGCCCCAACGGCGCCGGCAAGAGCACCACCATCGAGATCCTGGAGGGCTACCGCCGCCGCTCCGCCGGCCAGGTCACCGTCCTCGGACAGGACCCGGCCCGCGACGACCCCGCCTGGCGCGCCCGGATCGGGATCGTCCTGCAGTCCAGCCGCGACCACGGCCGCTGGCGCGTCGGCGAACTGCTCGGCCACCTGGCCCGCTACTACCCCGACCCCTACGCGCCCGCCGAACTGCTGGCCCGGGTCGGCCTCACCGACCAGGCCGACCGCACCGCCGCCACCCTCTCCGGCGGACAGCGCCGCCGCCTGGACGTGGCCCTCGGCCTGGTCGGGCGCCCCGACCTGCTCTTCCTCGACGAACCCACCGCCGGCTTCGACCCTGAGGCCCGCCGCGACTTCCACGCCCTGCTGCGCGAACTGCGCGACGAACGCGCCACCACCATCCTGCTCACCACCCACGACCTCACCGAGGCCCAGCAACTGGCCGACCGGATCGGCATCCTGCAGGCCGGCCGCCTCACCGCCTGCGGCACCCTCGCCGAACTCGCCGAAGCCGCCCGGGCCGAGTCCGAGGTGCGCTGGAGCGACCCCGACGGCACCCCGCGCAGCCTGCGCACCGCCGACCCCTCCCGGGCGGTCTGGGACCTGCACCGGCGGCTCGGCGGACCGATCCCCGACCTGGAAGTGCGCCGCCCCAGCCTGGAGGACACCTACCTCGGCATGGTCGGCGACGCCCGACCCGCCGAACCCGCCGAACCCGCGGAGACGCCGTGACCCCCGTGAACCCCTACGTCCTCGGCCTGCGCCGCGGCGCCGTCGAACTGCGCCAACTCCTGCGCAGCCGCAAGGACTTCTACTCCTACCTGACCACCCCGCTGGTCTTCCTCGCCATCTCCTACTGGCGCTCCGGCTCCGGCGGCACCGGCTCCGGAGACGCTTTGACCCAGCTCAGCCTGGCCGGCGGCATCGCCTCCACCGTCTTCATGTTCGGCCTCATGACCGTCCCCCAGTTCCTCTCCGGCGACCGGGAGGACGGCACCCTGCTGCGCCTGCGCGGCGTCCCCGGCGCGATGCCCGCCTACCTGGTCGCCAAGGCGCTCTTCGTCCTGGTGACCATGGGCGCCTCCATCCTCCTGCTGCTGGTCGGCGGCGCCCTGCTGCTGCACGCCGACCTGCCCGCCACCCCCGGACAGTGGCTCACCCTGGCCCTCACCCTGCTGCTGGGCACCGCCGCCGTCGTCCCGATGGGCGCCGCGATCGGCGCCCTGCTGCCCCCGGCCCGCGAGGCCCTCGCGCTGTACATGATGCCCATGCTCGGGCTGATGTTCATCTCCGGCGCCTTCGCCCCGCTGCGCAACCTGCCCACCGCCCTCCAGACCGTCGGCTCCCTCTTCCCGCTGCGCTGGATCGCCCAGGGCGTGCGCTCCGCCCTGCTGCCCGACAGCGCCAAGGCCCTTGAAGTGTCTGGCAGTTGGCAACACCTGCCGATCGCCGGCGTGCTGCTGTGCTGGGCGGTGGCGGGCTTCCTGCTGGCCCCCGGCCTGCTGCGCCGGATGGCCCGCAAGGAGTCCGGCTCCGTCCTGTCCGAACGCGAGCGCAAGCGGCTGGCCAAGAGCGCCTACTGACCCCGAATGAAGGAAGAAAGAGGTACCACCATGCTCGTCCCCCTCCCCGGCCCCTCGCAGCCGGCCGGCCTCGACCCGCTCAAGGCCGCCCTGCGCGCCGCCCTGGACACCGCCGACCAGGTCG
This sequence comes from Kitasatospora sp. NPDC059160, assembly GCF_042755465.1. NCBI lineage: Bacteria > Bacillati > Actinomycetota > Actinomycetes > Kitasatosporales > Streptomycetaceae > Kitasatospora > Kitasatospora sp. NPDC059160. The sequence goes on from NZ_JBHZCN010000070.1 coordinate 13,586, forward strand.
AACAGCCGGGCCTGCGCCGGGCCCTGCGGATCGTCGAGGACTTCGTCCCGGCCGCCGCCCCCACCCCGGTGGACTGGGCCCGCAACGTCCTGGCCCACGCCGGGATCGACCCCCGCACGGCCGAGGTCAAGGCCGTCCGGGAACTGCGCCGCGCGCACCCCGGCCTCAGCCTCCGGGACGCCGTCGCGCTGGTGCGGCTGGTCGTCGGGCACTCCTGAGCGTCACCGGTCCTCACCGGCAGGCCCCGCGCGTCACCGCACGCCCGACCGTCTGCGGCCGTCCGCCGTCCGCCGTCCGGTCGGCAGACGGCAGACGGCAGACGGCAGACGGCCGCAGGCGGTCAGCGGTCGAGGTCGATCGTGAAGCGCCTCGTGCCCGGGGCGATCGTGTCGGCGTGGATCGAGCCGCGGGCGCGGTCGAAGTCCCCGGTTCCGCCGGTGATCGCGTTGTCGAAGGAGGGCGGCGGGCCCGGGTTGAGCTGGCCGAAGACCATCCCCTGGGCGGTGATCTGGCCGCCCGGGAGGGTGTAGGTCACGGTGCACTCCTCCGCGCCGCCGTTGTCGGTGCGGGTGGTGGTGCACGTGCCGCCGGTCTCGCCGATCTGGTTGCCGTCCAGATCGGAGAGCACCGAGCGGAAGACGGTCCGGTCGCCCTGGGCGGGGGCCCCTCCTGGGTTGACGGGGAAGGACGACTGCTGCGCGAGCTTGCCGATGAGCGTGATGACCCGGTCCCGGGCGACGGGTCCGGCGGATCCGGTGGTCGGCGCGGCGGTCGAGGCGGGGGCGGCGGTGAGAAGGGTGATCAGCGCGGCGGCCGTGCCGAGACCGGCCCTGGCGATGCGGTGCGTCATGTCTCTCCTGAGGTCGATGTCCTGAGGGGTCGGGCGACCCATTCATAGCCTCGGCCTATGGCCGCCCGGGCCGTCCGGGAACGGCCCGCCAACAGATTCGATCGAACGGCCCCACGGCGGCCCCCGGGGACGTTGTCGGTGCGTACCCCTACCGTGGGCGCATGATCGATTCCCAGCTGCTCCGCGACCTGCGCCGACGCTTCCCCGACCGCAGTGCCGAACGCCGTACGGCGCCACTGCTGCCGGGGCGTCAGGTCGTACCGTCGCTGTGGGTGAGCGACGGGCCGGCGCCCGAGGGCGTGTGGGAGCGGCTGTGCCGGGAGCACGCGGAGTCGGGGCGGTGGCCGCTGCTGCTGGCGCCCGGCAGCGACGCCACGCAGTTGGAGGTGTCGGACCTGAGGCTCGAACCCGGCGAGCCCGGCGAACCCGGTGGGCCGGGGGAGTTCCGGTCGGACCGGTACGAGGTGGCGGCCCTGCTGCGTGGGTGGTGGGAGAAGTCGGTGCTGTGGTGCCCCAGCGGGGACCCGCAGGACCGGGCCGACCTGCTGGAGACGCTGGCCCCCTACGTTGACACCTGGCCCGGCCCCGCCCCCGCCCCCGCACCGGCGCCGCGGCGCGACCCGCAGGAGTGCGCCGGCCGCCTGGCCCGCCAACTGCTGCGCGCCCGCCCCTCGCTGCGGATCGGCCTGGTCCGCGCGGACGACGGCGCCCACGCGCTGGCCGCCTGCGGCTGGAACGGCACCAACGGCCACGGTGACACCGGCGAGATCGCCGCCGTGCTGCACAGCTGGCAGCACCGCTTCGGCGCCCGCCTCGTCGGAGTGGGCGCCGCCTTACTGGAGTTGAGCGTCGCGGCGCCGCCGACGAGCCGGGAGGAGGCGCTGCTGGTGGCGGCCGAGCACGCCGCGTTCTGCCCGGACAACCTCTTCCAGGCCGAGGAGGGCCTGGCCGGCTACGCCGAGGAACTGGTCGATGCCGTCCACTGGGGCTTCTGGTGGGACTGACGCACGGGCCGGTGCTGCGTCCGGGAAGGTTCACCGAGGAGGTGGAAGGGGATTCACCGAGAGGTTTACGTCAGATTGACGATAACAGGTGCGCCGGGCTAGCGTGCCGGGCATGCGAGTGATCCTGACGCGCGACAGCGTGCACCCGGGAGACGACCCACCCCACCACTGGGACTTCACCGTCGACGGCGCGAGCACCTTGGGCGAGCTCGTCGACGAGGCCGTCAACTACCCGTACCAGATGGAGGGTTCCAGCTGGTCGATAGCCCCCCGGGGCGCCCCGGCGAACGAGACTCCGATCGCCACGGTGTCCATGCACTGGGCGGCGCCGCGCTTCACGAACGAGGCGGACCGGCGGCTGCGCCTGGACTCGATGGCCACCGCTCCGGGCGAGCTCAGGCTGCACTTCCGGTGGCACCCGGGAACCGTCCCGGTGGAGGAGTCCGAGCCCGTCCCGGCGGAGGAAAGCGAGCCTGTCCCGGTGGAGGGGGCCGGGCCCGGCCCGCTCGCCATGGTCCCGCTCCTGCTCGTGTGGCTGCTGTTCGAAATGCTCCGGTGGGGCTGGGGCCGGTGACGGGAGCGGGGTTGACGGTGGGCTGCTAACGCTTCTGGGCCCGGTACCGCTTGAGGAGGGCGGTGAGCCTCTCCGGGGCGGCCCCGCCGTTCAGTTCGGCGGTGAGGTCGTCGGGGCAGAGCTCGTAGAGGTCGCCCCACCACCGGCGCCCCCGGTTGTCCCAGATGCGGTAGCCACCGGGCACGCCCCTGGCCACGTAGCGACGCCTACTCACGAAGCCCCCGCCGGGAGCAGGGCCCACGCCCGTCGCCCACTTCCCCTCCCTCGCTCTCCACGGACGGCAGGCTACGGCAGGGCCGTCGTGGCACGGGCGCGTTCGGCGCGGGCGCGGGTGCGGACCTCGGCGACGGCCGGGCAGGTGGCGTAGACCCGGGCCAGGTGGGCGAGGTGGTCGGCCTCCCCGTCCATGGTGTCCGTCGTGGTCGTGGCGGGTGCGGTGGCCGTGGCGGGTGCGGCGGTCTCCGGCGCGGCGGCGGGCCCGGGCAGGGTGCCGGCCGCGGCCAGTTCCAGGGCGGCGGCCAGCGAGGCGGCCTCGGCGGTGGCGGCGGCGTGGTCGGAGGGCGGCGGGAAGCGGCGGGTGGCGCGGTCGAGCCACTGCGCGGTGCGCGGGTCCAGGTGCTGGCGCAGGATCAGGCGGGCGTCGTGGATCTCGATGATCCGCCGGTAGAGCGCGAACCGGGGGTCGCGCGGGGGCAGCGGCAGCCGGCGGGCCGGGTCCAGGGCGATCTCCGGCAGCACGGTGTGCAGGTCGCGCCAGAGCGGGGTGAGCGCCCGGTAGCGGCGGTGGGCGCGCAGCCAGCCGCGCACCGCCCCGGTCGCCGCGGGCCACAGGGTGCTGCCCAGGCCGGCCGCGATCAGTGCCGCGCACAGCCCGCCCAGCACCGCGCACAGGAGGTCCTCGGGGCCGTCCTGGCTGCCGGTGACGGCCGCGCGCAGCACGTCGTCCATGCTCCAGGCGTTCCACAGCAGCCCGGCCACCAGCCCGCCGGCCAGCAGCCGCAGCCCGGTGCCCAGCCGCCCGGGGCCGGCCGCGCGGGCACGCCGGGCCAGCTCGCGCAGCAGCACCGTCAGGCACACCGCGGTGTGCAGCATGCCCACGGCGGTGTACCCGGCCAGCGCCAGCCGGGCGGACAGCTCGGGGCCGACGGTCAGGTCCTCGCCCGCCAGGCCCGGCGCGGCGGCGGTGATCAACGCCAGCCGCAGCCCCAGCACCCCGGCCAGCAGGGCCAGTCCGCCCCGCACCTCCCGTCGTACGGGCTCGGCGGCGGGCTCGGCGGCGGCCGTACCGGCGGCGGGCTCAGCGGCGGTGTCGGCACCGGCCGTGCTCGCGGCATCGGCCGCCCGCAGCGCCGGCACGAGCAGCCGCATCGCCGCGGCCGCGCCGTCGCGCAGCCCGTCGCCCAGCACGATCACCAGCACCGCCAGCACCGGAACCCCCGTGCCCTGCACCGCCCGTACGGTCGGCGGGGCGAGCACCAGCAGGGCGGTGCCGAGCAGGGCCGTGCCGTAGCAGGTGAAGCGGGCGGCGGCGCGGGAGTCGATCCGGCTGCGGGAGAAGTGGGCGGAGCTGAGGACGAAGAACAACCCGACGGGGTAGAGGGCGAGTTCGCTCACGGCCGGCGCCCCTGGGGCCCGGCGTTCGTCGGCCTGTCGTCCCCCGGCCCGCCGTCGGACTCCCGGGCGGGTTCGGCTTCCCGGGCGGTGCCGCCGTGCCGCCGGGCGGCCAGCAGGACGCCCAGCGCGTCCAGCGACCCGCCGGCCGGCGTCGGCCCGGTCCCCGACTGGTCGGCGGCGTCGGCCCGTTCCGCCCGGCTCAGGATCAGCGAGGCCAGCAGCTCCGCCTCCCGCTCCTGCGGCTCGTCGTAGCTGGTGCGCCCCAGCACCCGCTGCACCAGCGCGGGGGAGAGGTTGGGCAGCAGCGCGGCGGCCGGGGCCAGCGGCGCGGAGCCGGCGTGGTCGAGCAGCAGGTGCGCGATCTCGTGCACCAGGATGTGCCGCTGGTGCAGCACGCCGGTGTCCGCCGCGTACAGGATGTAGTCCGCCTCCACGGTGGAGACCAGCAGCCCGCAGGGGGCGTGCGGCCGGGCGGGCACCGGCAGCAGCTCGATCGGCCGCCCGCGCCGCACCGCCAGCTGCTCCAGCAGCACCACCGGGTCGAACGGGCGCGGCAGCTCCAGCTGTTCGGCCATCCGGCGACAGCGCCGCAGCGTGGACCGGTAGCCCCGGCCGCCCCACAAGTCACCCCACAACCCGAGCTCCCCTCACCGCTCCACCCCTACGGTTCCTCCGCCGGCGCCTCCGCACGGGCGTCCGACGCTCCTGCGCCCGCCCCGCGGCCCGCCCGCCCCGTGCTCCGACGGCCCTGCGGGGTTGCGCGGCCCGCGCTCAGGGCGAGGGGCGTTTGCGCGCCGCGTCCCGGCGGGCGATCACGTCGACCAGCTCACTGACGGTGTCCAGGCCCTCCGGCGACAGGCCCACCGCCCGCAGCGCCAGGCTGCGCACGCCCGCGTCGCGCAGCGCGCCGAGCAGGGCCAGCTCCTTGGCGATCTCGGCGCCCTGCTGCTCGTCGAAGAAGTACGCGGGCGGGACCTGGAAGAACTGGGCCAGTGCCTCCAGGTGGCGCTTGGTCGGGTTGTCCCGGCGCCCGGTGCGCAGCTGCCACAGGTAGGTGGTGGAGAAGGACTCCCCGGTCGCCTCGCGGCAGGCCCGGGCCACCTCCTCGTTGGTGTACTGCTCGCGGTCGGGGCGGCGCACGGTGTGGAACAGGGCCTCGATCCGGACCGACAGCCCGCCGGCCTCCGTGCTCGCGGGGCCGTCCGTCTCCGTGCCGGCGCCCGCGTCCGGGTCCGTGCCCGGGTCCGTGCCTGCATTCGTTCCCGGGTCCGTTCCCGTATCCGCTCCCGTGTCCGCGTTCCCGGTGCCGTCCTGGGCGGGCTCCGGTGGAGCGCCCTCCGGTCCCGCCTGAACGCCGTCCCCCGTCGACTCCGTCATGCCCCACCTTTCTCACGCCCGGGCCCTCCGGCCGCGACCTCGGCGGACGGACAGGGCCGGCCAGGTCACGATAGCCGAACGGCATCAGCTGGCATGGATCAGAAGATACCCGCAGTCAACGCCAGTTGACCCGCGTAGCGTCGGCTGACATCCTGGACGAACAGGCCCACAGGTGCTGCCGACCAGAGCTGACGAATCCTCACATCAGCCCGTAACGATGGCACTTGACGTCTCCACCGGACCGCCCGACCGGCCTCGGCGCCCCGGCCGGGAAGGGCCGACTCCCGCGAGACCGCACGGCGTCGACACACCGGACCCGGGCACCCGCACCACGCCCGCCCCACCCCGACGTGCCGCAGCCCGCCGTGCCGCACCGCCGTACCGCCGCCCGGCGGGGGACAGCCCGACCGGCCCGACCCCCGACGGCACGACGCGAGAAGGGGGCACCCGTGGACACCACGCCGCGCGGGCAGACCGCACCGCCAGCACAGCCGCAGGCACAGCCACTACCGCAGGCACGGGCGCAGGCACAGGCGCAGTCACAGGCGCTGCCGCGGCCGCGACGTCGACCGCAGACCGTCCGACTGGCCTTCCTGTGGCGGGCCGCCGGAGCACCCGTCGGTTGCGTCCTCGCCCTCGCCATGGGCATCGTCCTCGCCCGGACCGGCGTCGCCGCCCGCCTCGGCGCCGTCCCCGCCCTGCTGCTCTCCGGCACCGCCGTCCTCGGCGTCGCCCTGCCCGTCCCCTACGGCTTCTGGCTGCGCGCCGACACCGAAGGCCTCACCCTGGTACGGGCCTTCCTCCCGCGCCACTACCGCTGGCAGGACATCGTCGCCCTCACCATGGAGACCGACGAGGACCCCGACTCCGGCGCCGCCCGGCTCGTCCTCCTGCTGCGCCTGGTCCCCGCCCGGACCGTCCGGACCGCCCGCACGGCCCGGACGGTCCGGACGGCCACCGCTTCCTCGACCGCCGCCGCCGTGACCGCCGCCTCCCGGGCGGACCGCGTCCACGGCCCCGTCCTCGGCGTCCTCGGCACCACCCCCGACGGACTGCCGCGCGGCACCGAACCCCGCCACCTGGCCCAGCTGTTCGACCTGCTGCGCCGCCACGGCGTCCCGCTGGAGGACCCGCGCTACGCCGACCTCGTCCTCACCGCCCACGGCTACCCGCCGCTCGCCCACACCGCCCACAGCACCCGCACCGCCCACGCCGCCCGCACCGCCCCGCCGACACGCCCGGCAGCCGTCCGGTCACCCTCCGTTTGATCCTCCGCACGCCCCGCATCCGTTGACCCCGACGGAGGCGTGTCGCCGACGGCGCGCCGCGAGGGCGGGAGGCGAACGTGCTCAGGTTCCACGGCGCTTGGCGCATCACCGTGGTCGGCTGCAACGCCGACTTCGCCCAACGGGCGGTCGTCCGCGGCCCGTACGGCACCCGGGTGCTGCCCGGGCGCCCCGGCGCCGTCCTGGAGGTGGACGGGGAGCACTGGACCCTCACCCTCGAACACCGCCCGCGCGGCCGCGACTGGCAACCCAACCTGCGCACCACCCCCGGACCGCTCACCGAACGCGACGGCGTGCGCAGCCGGCTGCTCACCAGCAACGACCGGCACTGGCCGGGCAAACCGCGGGACTACGTCAACGTCGTGCTGCGCCTGGACCAGCCGACGGTCCCGGCCGCGACCCCGGCCGCAGCCTGCCCGACCCCGGCCTGCCCGGTCGCGCCCCACCCGGCCCCGGCCCCGCTGCCGACGGCCCTGCGGGCGGTCCCCTAAAGTCCCAGGTGAGCACCGTCGCGCCACCCGAGGAGAGCCAGCATGCCGACCGAACCCGCCCCCGCTCCCACCCCCAGTACCCCGGCCCGCGCCCGGCTGGGCCTGGGCACCGCGGCGGTCGGCCGGCCCGGCTACATCACCCTCGGGCGCGCGGCCGACCTGCCCGCCGAACGCACCGTCGAGGCCCTGCGCGAGCGCACCCACACCCTCCTGGACGCCGCCTACGCCGCCGGGGTGCGCTACCTCGACACCGCCCGCTCCTACGGCCGCGCCGAGGAGTTCCTCGCCCAGTGGCTCACCGAACACCCCGAGGCCGCCGCCGAGGTGACGGTCGGCAGCAAGTGGGGCTACACCTACACGGCCGACTGGCGCACCACCGGCGTCACCGCCCACGAGGTCAAGGAGCACTCCACGGCGGTGTACGACCGGCAGATCCGCGAGACCCGCGCCCTGCTCGGCCCCCGCCTGGACGTCTACCTGGTCCACTCGGTCACCACCGACAGCCCCGCCCTCACCGACCCCGCCCTGCACCGGCGCCTGGACGCCCTCGCCGCCGAGGGCGTCCGGGTCGGCCTGTCCACCAGCGGCCCCGCCCAGGCCGAGGCCATCCGCCGGGCCCTGGCCGTCACCGTCGACGGCCGGCCGCTGTTCAGCGCCGTCCAGGCCACCTGGAACCTGCTGGAGACCTCCGCCGCCCCCGCCCTCGCCGAAGCCCACCGGGCCGGCTGGCTGGTCGTGGTCAAGGAGGGCATGGCCAACGGCCGCCTGGCCGGCCGCAACGCCACCGGGGACGACACCGCCGCCCTGCGCGCCCTCGCCACCCGCACCGCCACCACCCCCGACGCCCTCGCCCTGGCGGCCGCCGCCGCCCAGCCCTGGGCCGACGTCGTCCTGTCCGGCGCCGCCACCCCCGCCCAACTCGCCTCCAACCTCGCCGCCGCCCACCTCACCCCCACCCCGGACGACCTCGCCACCCTCGCCACCATGCCCGAACCCGCCGAGGCCTACTGGCACACCCGCTCCTCCCTGCCCTGGACCTGACGACCCTGGACCTGACGGCCGGCCCCGCCCGGCCTGCCGGCCCTGCCCGCCCTGTCCGGTCGGGGCTAGTGCGGATGATCTTCGCCGAGTAGGGTGAACCCCCGGCAGCGGGCGGCCGTTCGCACACCACCCCGGTGGCTGCGCCCCGCCCCGTCCCGCCGACACCGCCGCAGCCCCGGAAAGGCAGTCGTAGCCCAGATGCAGCCGACGTTCGTCCTGGTCCATGGAGCGTTCGCCAACTCCTTCTCCTTCGCCCCGCTCCAGGCCGAAATCGGCCTCCTCGGGCACCGCTCGGTCGCCGTCGACCTCCCCGGACACGGCTTCGCCGCGACCTACCCGCGCGCCTACCAGGCGCCGCAGGACCTCACCGAGCTCGCCGCGACGCCCGGCGTCATCAAGGGCGTCACGCTCGCCGACAACGCCGCGCACCTCATCGCGGTCCTGAAGCGGGCCAAGCGCAACGGCCCCGTCGTCCTGGTCTCGCACAGCCGCGGCGGCCTGACGGCCACCGTCGCCGCCAACCGGCGGCCCGACCTGATCGACCACCTCGTCTACGTCTCCTCCTGGTGCCCCGTCGACCTCGACGTCAGCGCCTACTACGCCGAGCCCGAGATGGCCGCGGTCGACCCCGCCGCGCTGGCCGCCGCGCTGGTCGGCAACCCCGCCGAACTCGGGCTGCTGCGCTCCAACTTCCGCACCGCCGACCCCGCCGCCCTCGCGGCCTTCAAGGCGGCCCTGTTCGCCGACGGGACGGACGAGGAGTTCCTGGTCCTCCTCAACACCCTCCAGCCCGACGAGAACCTCGACGCCGGCACCGCCGACGACCGGGCCGGCGCCGACACCTGGGGCCGGATCCCCAGGACGTACGTCCGCCTCACCGAGGACGCCAGCATCCCGCTCGCCATGCAGGACCGGATGATCCGCGAGGCCGACGCCCTGACGCCCGGGAACCCCTACACCGTCCGCACCCTCACCGGCAGCCACCTCAAGTGGCTGGCCACCCCGGAACCGGCCGCCCAGGTCCTGGCCGAGGTCGCCGCCCACCTGCCCACCGGATCCTGACCGGAGCGGGAAGTCGACGGGGCCGACTTCCCGTGCGCCCACCGGGGCGGTGCGGAGGTCCCGGCCCCGGGGCCTGGCGTGTTCCCCATCCGGTAGCCGTAGCCGTAGCCACCGTCATCGGAACGTCCCTAGGGTCGCCGGCATGCCACACAACACCGTCGACCCAGCGACGATCACGCCGGAGATGGCCGCTCGGATCCGCACGTGGCGATGCGACGAGGACTACTCCTGGCGCGCCGTGGCCCAGGCCGCGTCCGACCTGTGGGGCTCCGCATGGGGCAGCAATCAGCTCTTCGGCGAAGACCTCTGCGCGGCCGCGGCCACGCTGCTGGGCGAGAACCCCTACCGGGACCCGTGTCACTGACGCCCGTCAGCGGGTGGGGCGGATCGAAGAGGCCCGTGATGGGGCGTCCGGCCCGGTGGACGTCCGTACTCGGCGGGCAGGCGCGTCCACTGCGAGCCGGTCCGGACCAGCTGACCCGGCCGTGTCCGAGAGCGACGGCGGGCGGCCCCGCACGGGCCGCCCGCCGTGGTGTTGCGGGGTCAGTTCACCGGGAGGAACCGAGCGCGAGGAGGTAGCCGATCCGGTTCGGGTAGCCCGGAATGGGGCTGCCGAGCAACAGCTGCGGGGTCCGGTAGGAGGTGCCGTTGATCTCGAACGGCGGGGTCGACGGGTCCTGCATGACCTGGTGGAGCCAGCGGGAGACCGCCGACCACTGGTTCTCCCAGCTGATCAGGGCGGCGGGGACCGGCTGGTTCGCCCTGGTGCGCAGGTTGTTGCTGACGTGCGCCCGGATCTCCTCGAAGCGGGCCGCCTCCGCGAGGGCCTGGATCAGGACGAGGTAGCTCTGGTTGCGCAGCGTGGCCGAGGTGGCCGTCGAGTGGCTGTCGTAGAAGTGGATCAGCCCGGTGGCGAAGGCGATCTCGGTGGCGCCCATGCGCACGGTCGCGCGGGCGGCGCTCCCCAGGGCCATGTAGCTGGACCCCACGTTGAGGTTCCCGACGGCCCGCTGGTACCCGGCCCGCGCGAGGATCTGCTGCAACGCCACCCGCTGGTCGGAGAAGCCGAGGATCCCGCTCACCGAGCCGGAGTTCTGGCTGGGGGTCCAGATCCCCATGATGTACAGGTTGTCCGAGCGGAAGTAGACCGAGCCGATGTGCTGGCCGCCCTGCTGGAGCCGGACCTCGATGAGGTGCCGGTCGTCGTCGGGCCGGATCTCGGTGTCGTCCATCCGCCCCATGAGGACGGAGTTGCCGCGGGCGGCACCCCGCAGCTCGGTGATCACGCTGTCGTAGTCCGCAGCGGCCTGGGAGGGGTTGTTCTGGACGATCCCGTCGAGGCTCCAGTCGATCTGGAAGAGCCGGTTCGTCCCGGTGTTCGCCTGGGCTGCCGTCGTCGACGACGCCGCGAACAGACAGGTCAACAACGCCAGGACGACGGCGAACAGGGTACTGCGGTGGATCGGGCCGGGCGACTGCATCGTGCTCCTTGGACTTGCCGGGTCCCGCGGGCGGTTCAGGAGGCCTCGGAGCACGCGGAGAGAAGGCTGATTCACCAGGTCGAGGACCGGGTGACGTGGCGGGCGCGGCGTCAGGTCACCCGGAAGTCCTCGGTAGGGCGGGGTGGCGGAACTGCCCGCCAGTCGCTCCGAGTTAAGCATCCCCGCGATGACCAACGCCGCGTCGGGAACGGCAGCACGAACCGTCGGCGAGCCGGATCGGTCAGGACGCGCTCTTGCGCCAGGTGATGGGGGAGTCGGGGTCCATGGCGGTTCCCCCTGGAGGAGTGGGAAGTCGGCGGGGCCGACTTCCCACGCGAGGTGGCCAGGGCCGGTGAGACGGTGGCCGTCGTGGGAGCGGATGTGCGGAGGGCAGGGCGTCGAGGATGCGGACGGCATAGACCTCGCTCATGCGGGCGACGACCTCATCAGGGGTGAACCAGGTGATGGCGGTGGACTCGGGGGAGAGCCGTTCGGCGCCGTCCTCCGGGTGGCAGCGGAAGACCAGGGCGACGATGCCGCGCGTCAAGTTCTTGTAGACGCCGGTCAGTCGGTCGACTCCGACCTTGAGGCCGGTCTCCTCGTGGATCTCGCGGCGCAGGCCGTCCTCGATGGTCTCGGTGAGTTCGAGGACGCCGCCCGGAGGCTCCCAGGTGCCGTTGTCGGCACGGCGGATCGCCAGCACGCGCCCGTCCTCGCGGACGACCGCTCCGGCGACTGACACGGAGTGGAGTGGCGTTGATGGGGGCTTCCTGGCGCTGTTGCTCACGCGCAGGAGGATAGGAGGCATGAAGGACCATGGCGAGTGGTGACGTGGTGTCGTCGGCCAAGGCGACGTACCTGCAGGAGGGTTGGGGGCGCCGCTGCCCCGGGGGCCGGGGCAGCGGCCGCGTGAGCAGGCCGGTCAGGTGCGGGGGAGCGGGTCTTCCGCGGGGGGTGCGCTGTACTTGGCCAGGACTTCGTCGGTCGCGGACCCGTCGAGCAGCCTGAGAGCCCACGGGCCGGTGTTCACGTCGAATTCCTTGCCGAACCCGACCCACTTGCCGGCCATACGCCGCCCGGTCGGATCGACCAGCAGTTGGATGGCGCCGTGGTAGCGGGCGCCCCGGTAGTAGCCGTCCTGCGCGGTCTGTTCGACCCAGGTGCCGGTGACGACGGTGCCGTCGACGGTCAGGTCGAAGGACAGCGGGGAATCGGGGTTGGAGGAAGCGGAAGGGAGCGAGTGCCCGGTGATGCGGTTGCCGTTCTGCGTCAGGACCACGTGGTGCAGCCCGGTGAAGGTGTCGTCGCGGCTGCTGCTGAAGAACTCGTAGCGGCTCAGCCAGATCCCGGAGTGGTTCACGGTGCCCGGCTCCCGTCGGCCATGTCGGGTCCTCCCGGTTTCAGGGAGTGGGGAGTTCGCCGGTGCGCACGGCGGTGACGAAGGACTGCCAGGCGGTCGGCGAGAACTCGAGACGGGGACCGTCCGGGTCCTTGCTGTCCCGCACGCGCACTGGACGGGCATCCGCCACCTCGACGCACTGACCGCCGCTGCCGCTGTGGGTGCTCTTGCGCCAGGTGATGGGGGAGTCGGGGTGCATGGCGGTTCCCTCCTGGAGGAGTGGGAAGTCGGCGGGGCCGACTTCCTATGCGCGGGCCGGGGCAGGGCGGATGTCGCGGCCCCGGGACCAGAGTTCCTCGATGTGCTCGGCGAAGCGGTCGAACATGCCGTTCTCCCCGCTGCGCCGCAGGTGCATCAGGGGCGAGTCGTGGCCGACCGTGCGGGCGAGGTGGGGGGTGACGAGGGCGTGCTCGTCGAAGCGGAAGACGGACAGGCCGACGTGGTTCGGGCCGTCCTGCGGGGCGCTGAAACGGGCCTCGACCCCCTCGACGCTGGAGAGCTTGGCCAAGCTCTCCAGCGTGACCCTGATGCGGGTGGACACGGTGAGGGTCACGTCCTCGATCTGCTCGCGCTCGCGCGTCGTGTCGGAATCCGGATCGCCGAGCAGGAAGCGGATCCGGCACCCGCTCTCGGCCTTGCGGCGGAGGGTCTGCAGCAACTCGGGCTGCTCCAGCCAGACGAAGTAGTTGGTGTACCCGGCGAGGAAGACCTCGGACCGCGCCTCGGCGATCAGCTGCGCCCAGACCGATCGAGGGCAGGACGAGCGGTGCGGATAGACGGCGAGGACTTCCCTGTCGTGCCCGGTCTTGACGTTCGCCCTGAGGATGTTCGGCAGGGTCACGGTTCATCACCCCGAGGTCTCGGTGTGGTGGGCGTGGAGCCGGTGTTGTGGCGGGAGGGGTTGGGGCCCCGCCGCCCCGAGGCCGGGGCGGCGGGGCGTGGGCAGGCCGGTCAGTTGTGGGAGGCCGGGTCTTCTGCGGGGGGTGCGCTGTACTTGGCCGTGATTTCGTCGGCCGTGGACTTGTCGAGCAGCCTGAGGTCCCATGGGCCGGTGTTCACGTCGAATTCCTTGCCGAATCCGACCCACTTGCCGGTCATACGCCGCCCGGTCGGATCGACCAGCAGTTGGATGGCACCGTGATAGCGGGCGCCTTGGTAGTAACCGTCCTGGGCGGTCTGTTCGACCCAGGTGCCGGTGACGATGTTCCGGTCGATAGTCAGGTCGAAGGACAGCGGGGAATCGGGGTTGGAGGAAGCGGAAGGGAGCGAGTGCCCGGTGATGCGGTTGCCGTTCTGCGTCAGGACGACGTGGTGCAGCCCGGTGAAGGTGTTGTCGCGGCTGCTGCTGAAGAACTCATAGCGGCTCAGCCAGATCCCGGAGTGGTCGTCACCAGTCGGAGTGGGAAGTACCTGCACCGGTATACCTGGCTTGCCGTTGACCATGTCGTGCCCTCCTGTGCCGTCCAGGGTCACCCTGGGAGGTAGCTGCGGCGTCTCGAACCCGAGGCGGTCGACAGGAAGATTCGTGACAGCCTCAAGAGCACGAACGTACACCGGGCGGGGGGCGCGCACCTCCCCGGATTCCCAACGCTGGACCAGGCGTTTGCTCGCCTCGTTGGGCTCACCCTGTTTCGTCCCTGCCGCCCGTAGGCGCTTTGCGAACTCATCCTGACTCAGACGCAGCCCGTGGCGCACGGCCCGCAGAGTCTCGTTCGGCGTCGTCACGACAACAGATTAGATCCAAGCAGCGCTACATGACGCCGAAATGACGTCTTGTCAGCGTGCCGAAGAGACGCCTTCCCGTCGTCGCGGTGGTTCTGCGTCAGCAGGCACGATCGGATTGCGCTCGCGGCACGAGATCGCCGCGCTGCGTGTTCGATCGACATGGGAAATTTCGACTGTGGAGGGTATCTCATGGCTCAAGATCAAGTCCCCCGTCTTCACGGGTACGGTGTCCGTTGGGACACCGAGGCCCGGTGCTACCGGGTGCGCAACGAGTGCACCGGGGCGTGGCTGTGCAAGCCGAACGGTGAGCGCAGCGGTTTCTCCTCCTTCACCGAGGCGTTCTCGGCCTGGCGGCTCTTCGAAGTCCACAAGCGGCCGGGGGAGTTGTGACCCTCTCCCGCGTCACGGCCGAGCAGCGCCGGCAGGCCGCCGTCGTCCTGGACGACCTGACCACCGTCCTCGCCCTGGGCCGGGTCAACCTGCCCACCCTGGAAGTCGACTGGGACACGGGCCAGATGACGTGCGAGTACCTGTTGCACCTCACGGCCCGCCCGCTCGATCTGCTGCGGATCGTGGACCTGCTGCGCAAGGGCCTGCGCTACGAGCGCCTCACGTATGACGACTGAACTCCTCGCCCGCCTGCTCTGGTGGGCCTGTTTCTCCGCTGTCCTGCTGTACGTCCTCAGGAAGTGAACCCCGTGCACGACCCCCGCCTCCTCGCCAAGCCCCCGATCTGTCGGCTCGGCTGCCTTGTCCTGGTCCGCAACCAGCACGGCGACGTCCTGCTCGTCGACCCCGACTACCTCGACGGCATGATCCTGCCCGGCGGCCCCGGCAAGGCCAACGAGCCCCCGCACCGCGCCGCCGCCCGCCACCTGCACGCTCAGACCGGCATCATCCTGCGCCTGACCCACGCCGTCGCCCTCGACTACACCCCCTCCGACCGCTACCTGGAACGCTTCAACCTCGTCTTCGACGGCGGCACCCTGCGCGACGAACACCCCCTCACCGTCCCCCCGCAGAAGCGAAGCCGCCTGCACGGCGCCCGCTTCGTCCCCGTCCACGAACTCCCCAACCACATGGCCCCCTCCCAGGCCGCCCGCACCGCCGAAGCCCTCACCGGCCGCGCCCTCCCCCTCCTCCTCCACGGCCAGCGCCCCGACTGACCGACACCGGCCGGCCCGCTGTCAGTGCCCGCCCCTACCGTTCACCGCATGACCTGGCCTTTCGACACCGCCCCGCCCGTCCCCCTGCCGCCCGGCCGTCCCGTCGTCGGGGACGAGGGGGCGGGCACGCAGCCGTTGCTGTGGATCAGTGACGGGCCCGCGCCCGCCGGCCTGTGGGCCGAGCTGCACCGCGCCCACCCGCGCAGCGGACTGTGGCCGCTGCTGCTGAGCCCGCTGAGCGCCGGCGACCCGGACTTCCGCCCCTGGCTGTCCGGCGAGCTGTTCCCCGAGCACGTCTCCGACTTCGGGTCGTACGACTCGGCCGCCCTGCTGCGCACCTGGTGGGAGGCGGGTAGCGAGGAGGACGAGGACGAGGTCGGCGGCGACGACGGGGAACTCGCCGAGGTCCTCGCTCCCTACGGCCGGACCTGGCCCGGGCCCGCCCCCGCCGTCACCGTCCCGGCGGGTGTGGCCGACGCCGAGGCGCGCGGCCTGGCCGAGGTCCTGGCGTCCTTCAAGGACGTACGGCTGGGCCTGGTGCCCGCCCGCAGCGGCGCCGAGGCGCTGGCCGCGTGCGGGTGGAGCGGGCCGCTGAACCACGAGAACGACACCGCCAGGATCGCCGCCGTCCTCGCCGACTGGGAACGCCGCTTCGGCGCGCAGCTCGTCGAAGTCGGCTTCGACACCCTCCACTTGAGCGTCCCCGTCCCGCCCGCCACCGTCGCCGAGGCGCTCCCGCTCGCCGCCGAGCACGCCGCCTTCTGCCCCGACCAGGTCCACCAGGGCGCCGGCACCCTCACCGCCTACGCCGAGCAGCTCGTCGACTCCCACCAGTGGAGCTTCTGGTGGGACTGAGCGCTGTGCGGGGTGACATGACGAGCGGTATCGACAGGCTCGTACAGATCATGGGTGATTCCGGCCGGGAGCGCGCCGAGGTGGACTGGGAGGGGTCGATCGACCGGCTCGGGGTCCGGCTGCCCTCGGACTACCGCGAGCTCGTGGAACGGTACGGCTATCTCGAGTTCGGCGGGGACATCAGGTTCGCGTCGCCGGTGCTCGAACCCGGAGGCCCGGAGGAGGAGACCTTCAACAGCCTCTACTACTTCAACAAGGACGTCGGGGAGATGCTGGCGGAGTGGTACACCTGGGACGGGGTGTCCGGCCGCCCGTACGAGCCGTTCCCGGCGAAGGGGTGCCTGCTCGCGTGGGCCAACAACACCGGCTGTGACTACTTCTGCTGGGACACCTCGGCCGGCGACCCCGACGAGTGGCCGGTCGTGGTGTGGCGTTTCAGCATCAGTGAGATGGTCCGCTTCGACGGCGGCATGGCCGAGTTCCTCGCGGCCGTCATCGAGGGTGGGTTCCCCGACGCCGACGAGTACCTGGACCGGTCGATGGGCCCCGACCTGTGGCGCTCGCGCCAGCCGTGATCCCCACCGCCCCGACGGCCGGACCCGGGTCGCTCAGCCGTGCGGGGTGGTCGGGCCCAGGGTGATGACCGGGCCGAGCAGCGGGCGGCAGCCGTCCCAGGTGATGGCCTGGCCGGGCGGGCAGGGGGTGTCGGTGCGGACCGGCTTGGGGGCCGGCGGGACCGGCCGGGGCGGAACGGTCGGTTCGAACATCGGGTTCCCAGTGTGGGCCGGGGCCGGGGCCGGGGCCGGCTCGGGGGCGGGCGGCTGCTCGGCCGCGGGCTGCTTCTTCGCCGGGGCGGCCGGGGCGTGGGCGGCCGGGGCCTGGGTGGTGCGGGGGCGGGCCGGGGCCGGCTTGGTGGCGGCGGGCTCGGGCGCGGCCTCGGCCCCGTCCTCGGCCTGGTCGGCCGCGGGGACGACAGTGGGGACGGCCGTGGGCGTCCCGGTCTCCCCCGGCACCGGGGCCGTCGTCGGCGCCTCGACCGAGGCCGAGGGGGAGGCCGACAGCGAGGCCGAGGGCGTGCCGGACGGCGTGGCCGCGGGGGAGGGGCTGGACGTGGCCGCCGCGTCCTGCGCCGCCGGGGCGGTGGTGCCGTGCGAGCCGGTGAGCAGCAGCGCCCCGCCGAGCCCGGCCGCGCCGAGGACGCACGCCCCCGCCGCGACGGCCAGGGCCTGCCGGCGCCGCTTCGTCGTCCCGCTGCTGTCGTCTTCCTGCGGCATCCGGCCCACCCCGTTCGCGTGATCATGTGTTCGAGCTGGGCGGATGCTACACGAACCGTCAGGGCGTACGTACCGCAACCCCGTCACTGCGGCGGCAGGCCCAGGGTGGGGAGGTGGCCGGCCATCAGGAGGGTGACGAGTTCGCGGCGGGTGCGGGTGCCGGTCTTGTCGAGGATGGCGCCCACGTGCTGCTGGACGGTGGGGACGGTCAGGTGCAGGAGGGCGGCGATGTCCTTGGTGCTGGTGCCGCGCACCGCGTGGAGGGCGACCTGCTGTTCGCGCGGGGACAGGCCGTGGGCGAGGACGGCGAGCGGCAGGTGCTGGACGGGGGAGACGGGGGAGGCGATGACGGCGACACCGTCGGCCGGGCCGTCGAGCGGGGTGGCGTGCAGGGCGAGCCACTGGCCGTCGGGGGTGCACACCCGGACCTCGGCGGGGCGGCCGGTGCGGGCGGCCTGGCGGGCGACGGTGAGGAAGCCGCTGGGCACGCCCGGGACGAGGCCGCCGGGTTCGGCCATCCGGGCGATGAGGTCGCGGGCCGCCGCGTCGGCGGAGCGCAGCCGGCCGTGGACGTCGAGGACGGCGACGGCCGGGGCCGGGGCGGGGAGTGCGGTGGTGGTGCGGGTGGGGCACAGCGAGGCGCGGTGGGCGGCGCGCAGGGCGGTGCCCACGGGGGTGACCAGGCGGGCGGCCAGGCGCAGTTCGGGCAGCTCGTAGGGGCCGCGGCCGTTCTCGCGCATGAACGCGGCGCTGCCCCAGCGGCCGCCGCCGAGGTCGAAGTTGATCCGCAGTTCGTCGCCGTAGCCGCAGGGCTGGAGCAACTCCCGGTAGCGGAGGCTGCGTTCGGGCTGGCCGTCGGTGGCGCGGCCGATGCTCTGCACCCGGTGCCCGGCGGCGCGGATGGCCTCGAAGGTGGTGGCGTCCTCGCCCTGGAGCTCCAGGCGGACGGCCTGTTCGAAGCGGGCGGGGTCGAGGCCGGAGGCGACGGTGGAGGTGGGGAACCCGGTGACCGGGTCGGTGCCGTGCCAGCACCCGCCGTCGAAGCCGAGGGGGCCCTGGAGCAGGGCGTGCAGTTCCCGGAACAGCTCGGCCGTGGGCAGCCGGGCGGCCGCCAGTTCGCCGATGGTGCCCAGCACTTCCCGCTCGATGTCACGTCGTTTGGCCACGGACCGAAGGCTAGGGAAGCGGGCCCCCGTTGTCGGTGGACGTACGAACGAATGGCCGGGAGCAGGCCGAGGGTGACCGAAAAATTCGGGGGCGGGTGCCACTGCTCGGCACCCGCCCCCGCCCCCGATCACCCGTGACGCGCCGCCGTGGCGGTCAGCTCCACGGGTTGGCCGGTTGGTCGTCGATCGCGGTCCAGAACCTGGTCTGGGTCGGCAGGGTGCCGTTGGCCCACAGGCCCCAGCCCGACGCGTCGTGGAACTCCGCCATCCGGAAGCCCGCCCCGAAGGAGGCCGCGCACAGCTGGTCGGCGGTGGCCCGGCTGCTCAGCTGGGTGCCGGGCACCGGCGCGGTGGCCTTCACCTCGCCGCCGGCCCAGCTGTGGAAGCCGCTGGTGGGCACGCCCGCCGGGGCCGGGCGGCCGTCCTTGCGCAGGCACAGCACCGGCAGCTGGGTGCCGGCCGGGGTGTCGCCCTGGTACGGGTTGCTGGCCGTGTCGTAGCCGACGTGCACCACGTTGTCGGCGCGCTGCTCCAGGTTGGCCCAGGTCATGCCCTTGTGGGCGCCGACCGGGCCGAACAGGGCCTCGTAGCTGCTGCGGTAGATGTCCCACTGCTGGTAGGCGCCGTCGTTGCAGCCGAACATGTAGAGCTTCCAGCCGCCGAAGTTCTTCTCGGTGTTGTCCAGGCACAGCGAGCTGGAGACGTTCTGGATCCGCACCCCGACCATGTCGTACTTCGCGGTCTGGCCGGCCGCCGTGTACGGGGTGATCCTCCACATCTGGCTGGTCACGTTCGTGTAGCACTGGGTGCCGCTCGGGCGGCTGTCGGAGGCGGTCAGGCAGGAGCGCTTGTCGACCTCGTTGTTGATCGTGTAGACGCCGTTCCAGCCCGGGACCGGGGTGAACACCCACTTGCCCGGGTTGTTCGAGGGCGCGCAGGGGTGCATGTCCTGGGTGTCCCACACCGCGCCGTCGGGACAGCGTTCGGAGGCCTGGTTGAACAGGACCGTCGCAGGGGTGTCGGCCGAGGCCGCGCCGGGGGCGAGCGCCAGGCCGCCCAGGGCGAGCGCGGCCGAGAGGACGATGCGTCGGATGAGCGAGCGCAAGGGATCTCCAGATCGAGGAGGCAGGGGCAGGGGAGCGAGGGCGGTACGGCCGGCCGACCGACTCCCACCCTGTCAGGAACCCGTCACCCGCCGGTATCCGAGCTTTCTCGGACCCGCCCGGCACCCCCGAGGGCGTCCGTACGTCACCCCTGCCGACCTACCGACCTACCGACCTACCGACCCACCGACCTACCGATACGCGACCGATTCGCCCGCCACCCCCCACGCCCTACCGTCGGGGACGTCAGCAGGAACCACCCACGGCGAACCCCCAGGAGCACCCCATGACCGCCTACGCGATCGCCCAGGTCCACTCGGTCGAGTTCGGCCCCGACATCGTGGAGTACCTGGAGCGCATCGACGCCACCCTCGACCCCTTCGGTGGCCGCTTCGTCGTCCACGGCGGCACGTACGAGACGGTGGAGGGGAGTTGGGGCACCGGCGGCACGATCGTCATCGAGTTCCCCGACCTGGAGCGGGCCCGCGCCTGGTGGGACTCGCCCGCCTACCGGGAGATCCTGCCGCTGCGCACCCGGCACATGAACGCCGACATCATCCTGATCGAGGGCGTGCCGGCCGGCTACCGGGGCGCGGACAGCCTCCAGGCGCACTGAGGACGCCGAGGACGCCGGGGGTGTCGAGGGTGTCGAGTGCGCCGCCGGGCCCCGGGTCTCAGGGACTGACCTGCTGGATGTGCTGGACGATGGGGACGGCGAGGTCCTTGATGTGCGGCAGCCGGTCCACGATGTTGTC
This sequence comes from Kitasatospora sp. NPDC059160, assembly GCF_042755465.1. NCBI lineage: Bacteria > Bacillati > Actinomycetota > Actinomycetes > Kitasatosporales > Streptomycetaceae > Kitasatospora > Kitasatospora sp. NPDC059160. The sequence continues at coordinate 33,809 of NZ_JBHZCN010000070.1, forward strand.
GCCGTCCAGGAGGAGGACCTTGTCGCCGATCCGGACGGCGAGCACGTCCCGGGTCGCGTACGGGCCCGTCGGGGAGTTCTTCACCTCGATGGCCTCGTCGCCGAGGTTGGGCACCGAGGTGACCGTCACGGTGTGCGGGACGGGCTTCTTGTCCCAGTCCTGGCCGGTGTAGGTCTTGCACTTGTCGGCGTAGGCGCGGATCAGGGCGAGCTGCTTGGTGGCGGTGCCGGGGAAGTAGGAACCCAGGTGGATCCCGGCCTCGTTGACGTCCTCGGACACGAGTTCCTCGGCGTGCGCGGTCTGGTAGCCCATCGCGAGGCTGTTCCCGCCCGCGGTGGTCAGCCAGTTGCAGGGGTTGTCCGTCAGCGTCGGGTACGGATCGTCCTCGAAGTTGTCGCCGGTGTCGGTCTCGCTGTTGTCCTTCATCGTCCAGCCGGCCGGCAGGGTCGCCGAGGTGGGCAGCAGCGGCTTCAACTGGCGCCCGCTCAGCGGCTTCGGGCCGCTCGCCGTGGGGCTCGGGGAGCTGACGACGGGCGGGGCGGTGGGCGGGGCGGCGTCGATCGTCGGCGTGGTGCCGACGGGCGGGGCGGCCGTGACGGCGGGTCCGGACGGCGAGGCGCTGCCCGCCGACAGCGGGCTGGGCAGGTCGAGATTGTTGGCCGCGCACCCGGTCAGGGCGACGGCCGCGGCGACGGCGACCACCGCACCGGCGGCGACTGGAGTTCTGGTCGTGGACACAAGGATCCCCCCGATCCTGGGCAGGCGAACTGCGCACGGACGTACGACGATTCGCGTACGTGCGGTGGTCATCCTGCCACGCGCCGCTACCGCCCCGTACGCCGGTCCGTCACCTGCCGCCCCGGTGCCCCTGCCGCCCCCCGGGCCCCTGCGGCCGCCCGCCGCTGGGGCCCGCCCGGCTACGACCGCTCGCGCCACCAGGCGACGGTGGCCGCGAGCTGCTCCTCCAGCGGGGTCGCGCGGACGGCGAAGGCGGCCTCGTAGGCGCTGGAGTCCACGACGAAGGGGCGGTCGAACTGGTAGCGGGTCTCGCGCAGTTCGCGCAGCAGCGGGGAGAACAGGCCGCCCGCGGCGAGCAGGACGGGGGAGAGGCGGCGCACCGGGACGGGGTCGGTGCCGGCCTCGGCGGTGAGGCGCTCGACCATGGTGCGCACGGGCAGGGCGGGGCCGGTGGGGACGTGCCAGGGGCGGCCCCAGGCGCGCTCCTCGCCGGCGACCTCGACCATGGCGCGGGCGACGTCGGGCAGGTAGGTCCAGCTGTGCGGGGCGTCCGGGTCGCCGAGGACGGCGACCGGGCGGCCCCTGAGCAGGGCGGGCACGGCGCGCGAGGCGAGGTGGCCGCCCTCGGTGACGCCGGGGCCGAAGAAGTCGGAGGCCCGCACCTCGACCGCGCGGATCCGCCCGGCCTCGTGCAGGGCCCGGGCCTGCTCCCAGGCCGCGGCGCGGACCCGGCCCTTGGGGCCGGTGGCGGCGAGCGGGAGGTCCTCGGTCATCGGCCGCTCCACCGGGCCGTAGCCGTACAGGTTGCCGAGCATCACCAGGACGGCCCCGCTGTCCTCGGCGGCCGCGCACAGCGCGGCGGCGAGCGCGGGCCAGTGCCCGGCCCACTGCGGCAGCGGCGGCGCGGCGCAGCCGTGGATCGCGACGGCCCCGCGCGCGGCCTCGGCCAGCCGCGCCGGGTCGCTCGCGTCCAGGGCGAGGTGCTCGACGCCGTCGGCGGGGGCGGCGGGGCGCCCGGTACGGGTGACGACCCGGACCTCGTGGCCCTGTTCGGCCAGCAGGCGGGTGGTGGCGGCCCCGGCGGGCCCGTGTCCGACGACGAGGTGAAAGCTCACGCGCCCACCTTAGGGGCCGTCGCCGACAGGCGCTGACGGTTTGTTCCGGTCTGGGAGAGCTCGACAAATACCTGGTATGGCAATAGCAAAAAAGGACCTATGCTGTCGGGCGTTCAAGATCTCTTCACAGGAAAAACAGGTCTGCCCGCATGAAGCTGCCCCGGGTGTCCACCGTCGTCGCCGCCGCGGTCCTGGCGCCCGCCGTCCTCTTCCCCTCCTCGGCCTCCGCCGCCGACGCCCCCCAGCCCACCGGGCTCACCGGCCCTGACACCGCCTCCGGCTCCACGCCGGACGTCACCCCCGGCGACGACGGCGTCAACGGCGGCCCGGGCACCAGCAGCCGCCCCCAGGCCCCCGAGGGGCAGGAGCAGCGCGACCGCGCCGAGATCCAGAAGCTCCTGGACGACAAGAACACCGGCCCCGGTGTGCGCGAGGCCGCCGAGCAGGCCCTCAAGGGCAACGCCGCCCAGCTGCGGCACTTCCTGGAGATCGACTTCCCCAAGAACCGCCTGGACGACCTGCGGGTGAAGGTCTCCCAGTACATGCACCGCGGCGGCCCGGCCGTGCGCGCGGCCGGCGGCAAGGTGCTGCAGGGCAGCGAGGCGGAGCTGCTGAAGTTCCTCTCGGAGGGCCTGCCGGCCGCCCAGGCCGAGGACGCGGACCGCGCCGAGATCCAGAAGCTCCTGGCCGACCCGGACACCGGCCGCGGCGTGCGCGAGGCGGGGGAGAAGGCCCTCAAGGGCGGCGCCGCCGAGCTGCGGCACTTCCTCGACGTCGAGCTGCCCAGGCAGCGCGCCGACGACAACCGCGTCAAGGTCTCCCAGCTGCTCGCCACCGGCGGCCGCGAGGTGCGCGAGGGCGCCAACAAGGCGCTGGACGGCAGCGACGCGGACGTCGCGAAGTGGCTGGCGGAGGGCTACCCCAAGGCCAAGGCCTCGGACGACCGCGTCGCGCTCTTCGTCGCGCTGTCCGACAAGAACACCGGCCCGCACACCACCGAGGCCGCCAAGAAGGCCCTCGCCGGCACCCCCGCCGACGTCGCCCAGTTCCTGAGCGACCTGCCCAAGCTGCGCGCCACCGACAACCGCGTCAAGGTCTCCCAGCTCATGGAGACCGGCGGCCCGGCCGTGCGCGCGGCGGCCGGCAAGGCGCTGGAGGGCAGCTACGACGACATCGTCAAGTTCCTCGCCGAGGGCTGGGCCACGGCCCGCGCCGCGGACGAGGCCGCCGCCGGCAAGCCCGCCGAGAAGCCGGCCGACAAGCCCGCCGGGCAGCAGGACCAGGGCGCCCAGCAGCCGCAGACCGTCCAGCCGGCCGCCCTGACCGGGACCGGCAGCACCGGCACCACCGGGACCACGGTCACCGGCGCCACCAGCACCACCGGCAGCGGCTCGCTCGCCGCCACCGGCACCGAGGGCCTCGGCTGGGAGGCCGGCGGCGCCGCCGCGGCCCTCGCCGCGGGCGCGGCCCTGGTCGCGCTCTCGCGCCGCCGCTCCGCCGAGAGCTGACACGCCGGGACTGACACGCCGGGACCGACACACCGAGGGCTGACCCCCGCTCGCGTCCGGCCCCCGAGCTCAGCGCCCGCCTTCGGTGAACCTGCGCGCGAGCCGCTCACGCCAACGCGCCGCGTCGGAGCCGTCCAACTGCCCCTCGAAGGCCCGGCGGGCGGCCGCCACCAGCTCCTCGACCGTCCCCGCCCCGGGCCCGGCGCAGTGCCCGGTCGCGGCGCCGTACACCGCCCACAGCGCCCCCTCGGTCGGGTCGTCCAGACCCAGGCAGGTCGCCACCCCGCGCCCGGCCAGCGCCTCGGCCGGCACCGCCTCGAAGACCCGCCGCAGCCGCTGCCCGTCCGGCACCCCCTCAGCTCCCGTCCCCGCCACCCTCGCCGCTGCCGCTGCCGTTGCTGCTGCCCAGGAGCCACCGCTCCCGCTGCCTGCGCCGCCGCCGGCGCTGCTCCGCGCCGCGCAGCAGGTCGCCCGCACCGAGCGTCACCGCCGCCACCGCGCGCACCCACCCCGGCCCGCCGCGCGAGGCCCACACCACGCACCCGCACCCGGCGAGCACCAGCACCAGCACCCCGACCAGCACCGCTCCGACCATCTCGGTGTCACCCCTCTTCTTCCTTCACCGGTTCGGCCACGAATCCTCGCATGTGCCAGGATGCCCATCCGAACACCGAACAGGACCGACGACGAAGGAGACACCCGTGGCCAACGCCCGGTTCGCCACCCTGCACACCACGGCGGGCCCGATCCGGCTGGAACTGTTCCCGTTCCACGCGCCGAAGACGGTCCGCAACTTCGTCGAACTCGCCGAGGGCGCCCGGGAGTACACCGACCCGCGCACCGGGGAGCCGGGCAGCGGCCCGTACTACGACGGCACGACCTTCCACCGGGTGGTCAAGGGCTTCATGATCCAGGGCGGCGACCCGACCGGCACCGGCACCGGCGGGCCCGGCTACGCCTTCCCGGACGAGTTCCACCCGGAGCTGTTCTTCACCAGGCCGTACCTGCTGGCGATGGCCAACTCCGGCCCGGGCACGAACGGTTCGCAGTTCTTCATCACGGTGGGCACCCCCACCCACCTCAACCGCAAGCACACCATCTTCGGCCAGGTCGCCGACGCCGCCTCCAAGGCCGTGGTGGACGCGATCGCCGCCGCGGAGACCGACGGCGAGCGCCCGGTCCAGGACGTGGTGATCACCGAGGTCGAGATCACCCACGCGTGAGCCCGGAGCGCGTGAGCCCGGAGCCGGCGGCCTTCCCGCCCCGCCCGGTACGCGGCGTGCGCGCCCGCTACGTGTTCCAGGGCGGCTGCCCGAGCGCCGTCGCCGACGCCACGGTCGACTTCGAGCCGTGGGAGGAGGGCGTGCACATGGAGGTCGCCGACGGCGCCACCGTGCGCGGGACCCCCGGGCCCGGAGACCTCGACCGCTGCCACGCCGCCCTGGTCGAGGGTGTGCGTGCCGAGCTGGCCGAGCAACTGCCCGGCACCGTAACGGCGTTGGCGCTGGTCGTGCACCACACCACGGTGCACGACGTGGACACCGGCGAGTACGCGTACCGCAGGGCCGGGCGGGTGGCGGTGCGCGAGGTGCTCGCCCTCCTGGACGCCGAACGGCCGAGCCGCCGCCCGGAGAAGTACGGGCGGCGGCAGGGGAGTTGACGCGGGCGGGAGTCCAGGCCGGAGCTCAGCAGCCGCCCGCCGGGCGCTCCCGGGTCACCAGGTCGGCGCGCCCCGCCGTGGCGTCCAGCCACACCACCCGGGTGCCCCGGTCGGCGGCCACCGCGTACTGGCCGCCGCGGTCGCAGGAGACCCGCTGCGCCGGGCCGCCCGCCAGCGGCACCTGCCACAGCTTGGGCAGCGCCGCGTTGGTCCAGCCGCCGGCCGGCTTCGCCGACGTCAGCTGGTAGCTGACGGCCTGGTCGGAGGCGGTCAGCGTGGCGAACCGGGGGGCCTGCGGGGAGCTCGCGGCCAGCACGTCCACGATCCCCGAGCCGTCCACCGCGCCCGAGCGGATGGTGCTGCGCCCGGCCGGGTCGACGGGGGTGTCCAGCCAGACCAGGCGCCCGCCCGCCAGCAGGGTGGAGGAGGTGCGGCTGGGCCCGGAGCCGGCCGGGGCGTGCGCGGTGTACTGGGCGGTGACCTTGCCCGCCGCGATGGAGTAGACGGTCGGGGCGGTCACCGTCCGGTCGCCGTCCTGCCAGGTCTCGGTCCAGCCGATCAGGCCGTCGCGCAGGGTCAGGCCGAAGAGGCCGTGCCCCTCGGGCAGCGGGATCCCGACCGCCGGGGCCCCGTCGTGGACGAGGTAGGCCCGGGTGCGGCCGGTGGTGTGGTCGGTGAGCGCGTAGGCGGTGTCCGGGCCGGAGACCTGGAGCCCGTCGAGGCTGTCGGTGGTGCGCAGCAGGCTGCGCACCGGGCCGGTGCCGGTGAGCGGGGCGGTGAGGATCTCCTTGCCGGGGCCGCCGGTTCCGCCCTGGGCCTCCCAGACGGCGGTGGTGCCGTCGGTGGCGGCCCAGCTGTGGAAGCGGCCGTCCTGGGGGCTGAGTCGTACGGGCTTGCCGCGGCCGTCGGTGGTGCCGGTGTACAGCCCGTTGCCGTCGGGGCCGTCGGCCAGGAGTACCCAGTGGCCGTTGGCGGCGACGGGGGTGGCCTGGCCGTTGGGGGCGGCGGGCAGCAGGGTGCGGGCGTCCATGCCGAGCCGCTGCTGCCAGCCGGCGCGGATCCCGTGGGCGTCGAAGGCGGTGGCGACGGCGCGCAGTTGGCGCTTGTCCAGGCCCTGGTCGCGGCCGGCGGCGAGGACGGCGTCGCGTCCGGCGAGGAAGTCGTCGGAGGGGGTGAGGTAGTCGGCGAGGGCGTGGTAGACGACCCGGTCGGCGGTGAGCGGGTCGAGGGTGCGCCGCACGTCCCACAGGGCGCCGCCGAAGATGGTGGAGTTCAGGTGCACCCCGCCGGTGTCGACGTCCAGGGTGCCCAGGTAGTCGTCGACGGTGGTGCGGTGGTCGTCCAGGCGGCGGTTCGCGCAGTCCTGCGGGGTGCCGGTGCGGCACAGCGACTCGCCGAGCAGCGCGGCGGTGGGGTCGTCCATGGCCAGGCCGCGGGCGGTGACCTCGATGGCGTTGCCGAAGTAGTCGGCGAGGGCCTCGTTCATGGCGCCGGACTGGCCGAAGTAGGTCAGGTTGGCGGTGTGGTCGATGACGGCGTGGGTCATCTCGTGGCCGGAGACGTCCAGGGCGGCGGAGAAGGGGTAGTGGCCCGGGAGGGCGCCGTAGACCATCTTGCCGCCGTCCCAGAAGGCGTTCGGGAACGGGGCGCCGTGGTCGCTGACGTTGACCACGGAGACGATGGGGCCGCCCTGGCCGTCCAGGCCGTTGCGGCCGAGGCGGTCGCGGTAGAAGTCGTACACGATCCCGGCGTTGACGTGGGCGTCGGTGGCGCCGTCGTCCCCGGTGGCGGCGGGGAAGGCGGGGGTGGGGGAGGAGGCGGGGACGGCGTCGGCGGGCATGACGTGGTCGAAGTCGCCCGCGTCGCGGCCCCCGGCGTCGTAGGTGGTGACGGCGGCGGGGCGGGTGAGGTCGGTGAGCTGGTAGCCGCCGTCGGGGCGCTGGGCGATGTTGACGGCGGCGGGGCGCCCGTGGGCGTCGGGGGCGGTGCCGGTGGCGGGGCGCAGGCCGTCGGCGGTGGCGGCACCGGGGGCCGGGGCCGTGGTCGCGGCCGCCGGGCGGGGCGCGCGGGCGTCGTGGGCGAGGGCGACGGTGCCGGTGGTGGCGTCGACGTACACCTCGCGGGCGGTGGCGCCGGTGCCGCCGGTTCCGCCGGAGCCGGGGCGCACGGTGTAGTGCTCGGTCAGGCGGCCCGGGCCGCCGGGCAGGACGACGGCGCCCAGGTCCTCGGCGGTGGCGCCGGTGCGCTGCTGCGGGTCGCTCAGCGCGTCGAGCGCGGCGGCGCGCAGGGCCTCGGCCGGGACGGCGGGGGTGGTGGGGGCGGTCAGGCCGGTGAAGTAGCGTCCGCCCACCGACTCGACCTTCTGGGCGTCGCCCTGTCCGGTGAGGTGCACCAGGTACTGGCCGCCGAGGACGGGGATCCCGCCGTGGCGCTGCTCGAACCTGACGGTGCGCCGGCCGTCGGGGCCGGGGGTGGAGGCGAGTTCGGTCAGCTCGCCGGTGTCGACGCGGTAGCGCTCGGGGTGGGCGGCCAGGTGGTCCCGGGCGGCCCGGACCGGGTCGCCGGGGGCGGGTTCGGCCAGGCCGGTCACCAGCTGCGGGGCGGCGGTGTCCCGGCCCTCGACCAGGGCGGGCACCGGGTCGGCGCCGCCGGCGCTCGGCGCGGACGCCGGTGCGGGTGCCGGCGCGGCCAGGGCGGTCGGCGCGGCCAGGGCGGTCGGTGCGGTCAGGGCCAGCGCCACGGTGGCGGCGGCGACGGCCAAGGTACGGGCGGTGCGCGGGTGTTGGGGCACGGCGGTCCTCTCGCGTGCGGATGCGGGGGCGCGACGGCACGGCGGTGCGGTCGCGCCCACCCACCATATGCAGTCCAGCGACATATGTCGATTGAATGCTCATCACGTGCGGTCCCGCGCGCTTCCCCGCTCCCCTCAACGTCCCCGTGCGGGAGGTGCGTTCACGCACCTCCCGCACGGTGCCACCGCTCCCTCAGGTCCTCGGCCGTCCAGCGGCCCAGGAACACCGCGCCGTAGACGGTGAACGGGAGGGGCAGGGCGAACAGCGGCACCGACAGCCAGCTCGGCCGGCCGGTGCTCATCCGCCCCCGCTCGTCCAGCCGCACCGTGATCTCGTGGCCCCGCGGATACGGCCCCTGCGGCCGCTCCGCGCTGAACTCCCGCCCGTCGACGCTCCAGCGGAACGTGCAGGCGTAGGTCTTCGCACCCAGGCCGCCGCCGTCCCCGCCCGGCTCCTGGCCGCTCACCCGGCAGCCCGTCACCCAGGCCGTCGTACGGCGCGGATGGCCCAGCCGCTCCCGCACGGTGCCGGCGACCTGCGCGGCCAGGAACACCGTGAGCAGTGCCAGCAGCAGGAACCCCACCGCCCGGGTGCCCGTCCCGCGCTCCCGCTCCGGGGCGCGGCGGCGCACCGGGAGCCAGGCCGCCGGGAGCGCCACGGCCGCCGCGGCGCACAGCCACCACGGCCACCCGGGCACCGGATCGTCCTGCGACCACGGCCACAGCGCGGCCGAGCCCGCGAGCGCCGACGTCACCGTCGCCGCCGCGGTCACCGCCACGCACCGTCGTTCGAACCCCGTCCCGGTCACACCCGCCCCCGACGCCGCAGTCCCGCCACCGCTCCCGATCCTGGGCCCGCCCGGCCCCCGTGGCCAGGCTTCTCCCGCGACGGTGACAGGGCTGCGACATCGCCACGGCCGCACCGGCCGCGCCCTCCTCGCCGGCCCGGCGGTCGCGGACCGCCCCGCCGCGCCCGGTGGTCGCGAACTAGCCCGCCGCGCCAGGCTGTTCGAGGAGCCGGTCGAGGGCGAAGGCGAACCGCGCGTCGAAGTCGTCGCCCTCCAGGTGCCGCGCGACCCGGCCCAGCGCCGGGTGGGCGCCGTCGGCCAGCGCCCCGGCCAGGGAGTGCTCGCCGCTCTGGGCGGCCAGGGCCTGCTGCTCCTGGGTCAGGCCGAGCGCCAGGTACTGGATGCTCCAGAACGTCCAGGCCGCGCGCTGCTCGTCCAGCCCGCCCTCCAGCAGCGCGGCCAGTACGGCGTCGGCGTGGCGCAGGGTGGCCGGCTCGGCCGCGTACGTCCCGGCGACGATCAGCGCCCCGTCGCGGTGGGCCAGCAGGGCGCGCCGGTAGCGGTGGGACAGCTCGCGCACCCGCTCCCGCCAGGGCCCGGGCAGGCCGTCCGGGTCGACCCCGGCGACGATCGCGTCGGCCATCAGTTCCAGCAGCCGGCCCTTGGTCTTGGCGTGCCACAGCACGGTGTTCATCCGGACGCCCAGGCGCTCGGCGACGCCGCGCACCGACACCGCGCCGGCGCCCTTGTCGTCGAGCAGGTCGAGGGCCGCGCGCACCACGGCGGCGGTGTCCAGCCGGGGCTGCCCGGCGGGCGGAGCTTGCTTCTTGGTCACTGACCTAGTGTACTGGGGCCAACGCCATTGGTCACTGACCAAGAACCGTGGAGGGGACACCCATGACCACACCCACCCACCAGGTCGTCATCGCCGGAGCCGGCCCCGTCGGCCTCTGGCTCGCCGCCGAACTGCGCCTGCACGGCGTCGAGGTGACACTCCTGGAGACCCGCACCGAACCCGACCCGCACTCCCGGGCCACCTCCCTGCACCCGCGCACCCTGGAGATGCTCGACTCCCGCGGCCTGCTCGAACCCTTCCTCGCCGAAGGCGTCCGCATCCCCGCCGGACACTTCGCCGCCCTGCCCGCCCGCCTCGACTACACCCGCCTCGACACCCCCCACCGCTACACCCTCGCCCTGCCCCAGGCCCGCACCGAACACCTGCTCGCCGAGCACGCCGTCGCCGCCGGCGCCGACCTGCGCCGCGGCCACCGCGTCACCGGCCTCACCCAGGACGACGAAGCCGTCACCGTCCACGTCGAAGGCCCCGACGGCCCCTACCGCCTGCGCACCGCCCACCTGGTCGGCTGCGACGGCTCCCGCAGCACCGTGCGCCGCGCCGCCGGCATCGACTTCCCCGGCACCCCCGCCACCTTCTGGGCCTGGATGGGCGACGTCGTCCTCGACACCCCGCCCCGCACCCCCGCCCTCGCCAACGAGCGCGGCGCCCTCATGGTCTTCCCGCTGCCCGGCGGCATCCACCGCGTCGTCGGCAACGACGCCGCCACCAACCGCACCCGCCCCGACGGCCCGCCCACCTTCGACCAACTGCGCACCAAGGTCCGCCACATCGCCGGCACCGACTACGGCATGCGCGACCCCGGCCGGCTCTCCACCTTCGGCAACGCCGCCCGCCAGGCCGCCCACTACCGCCACGGCCGCGTCCTCCTGGCCGGCGACGCCGCCCACAGCCACTTCCCGGCCGGCGGCCCCGGCCTCAACGTCGGCCTCCAGGACGCCTTCAACCTCGGCTGGAAACTCGCCCGCGTCCTGCACGGCACCGCCGACGACACCCTCCTCGACAGCTACCACGCCGAACGCCACCCCGTCGGCGCCGAACTGCTGCGCAGCACCCGCGCCCAGAGCGGCCTGATGGCCGACCACAGCCCCGAGACCCTCGCCCTGCGCGACCTGCTCGGCGAACTCATCGACGGCGTCCCCACCTTCTCCGACACCCTGGCCGCCCGCTCCGCCGGCCTCGCCGTCCGCTACCCCGCCGCCCCCGACGGACCCGAGGCCCACCCGCTCACCGGCACCCGCGCCCCCGACCTCCACCTCGGCGCCACCACCCTGTTCACCCTGCTGCGCCCCGGCCGCCCCGTCCTGCTCGACCTCACCGGCTCCACCCGCCCGGACCACCTCGCCCGCCCCGGCCTGACCCTGCACAGCGCCCCGCTCACCCGCCCCCACCCCGGCTGGGACACCGCCACCGCCGCCCTGCTGCGCCCCGACGGCCACCTCGCCTGGCGCACCGACGCCCCCGACGGCCCCGGCCCCGCCGCAGCCGCCGCCCTCACCGCCTCGGGCCTGGCCCCCTGAGGGGCGCGCGGCCGGGGCCGCGGGGAGCCTCCCCGCCGCCCCGGTCCGCCCGGGGCCTCAGCCCGTGCGGCGTGCGGGGGTCTCGTCCTCGGCGCCGGCCACCCAGGCCGGCAGGGGCTCGCGCCGGGCGAGCCAGCCGGCGGCCGGACCGCCCAGGCCGGTGCGGGCGGCGACCACGCCGCCGGTGATCGCGCAGGTGGTGTCCACGTCGCCCAGGCCCTCGGCGGTGCTCCACAGGGCGTCGGTCAGGCTGTCGAGGTGGTGGGCGGCCGACCACAGGGCGAAGGGCACGGTGTCGCCGGCCCGCACCCGCTGCCCGTTGCCCAGCAGGTCCGCCGCGCGCCAGGGCTCGGTGTCCGGGGCGAGTTCGGCGGCCCGGGACAGGCCCTCGCGCACCGGGCCGGCCGGGGTGCGCCCGGCCACCTCGGCGAGGAAGGCGGCCCCGGCCGGTGCCGGTGCCGGTGCCGGAGCCCCGACGCCGCCGCGTCCGCGTGCGGCCAGCGCGGCCGCCAGCGCCACGGCCACCGCGCCGGCGATCCCCTCGGGGTGGGCGTGCGTCACCTCGGCCGACAGCGCGGCCTGTTCCGCGGCCTCGTCCAGGTCCGCGTGGAACCAGGCGCCCAGCGGCGCCACCCGCATCGCCGCCCCGTTGCCCAGGCTGCCCTGGCCGTCGAACAGCTTGCGCGACTCCTCGCGCCACGCCGACGGCCGCGCGGCCAGCCGGGGCAGCAGCAGGCTCATGCCGTTGCCGTAGCCGCGGTAGGCGTCGGCCAGGTACGTCGCCCCGAAGGCCTGGGCCAGGCGCTCCTGGTGCACCGCCTCGTACGCGGTGAGGATCCCGTACACCGACAGCGCCATCGCCGTGTCGTCGGTCCAGTGCCACGGGGTCTCCGGCGGCACCCGCCGGGCCCGGACCTGTGCGAACGCCGCCTTCGGTGTGCGGAAGAGCGGGAACCACCGCTCGCCGAAGCCGTCCCCGAGCGCCAGGCCCTCCAACGCGTCACGTGCTGCCGAATACGTCATGGCCGCATGATGGCACCGGCCGCGCCCCGGTGGCAGGGTGGTCCGGCGTCAGGCGGCCGTGACCGGCAGCAGGCCGCGCTCGCCGAAGACCTTCTTGGCGACGAAGGTCGCGTTCAGCGCCTTGGGGAACCCGCAGTACACGGCCGAGTGCAGCAGCGCCTCGGTGATCTCGACGGGGGAGAGGCCGACGTTGAGCGAGGCGTTGATGTGGACCTCCAGCTGCGGCTCGCAGCCGCCGAGCGCGGTGAGCATCCCCAGCGTCACCAACTGCCGGTCACGCGGGGCGAGTTCGGGGCGGCTGTAGACGTCGCCGAAGCCCCAGGCGACGACCTGGTGGGCCAGCTCCGGGCTGATGTCGGCCAGCGCGTCCACCACCCGCTGCCCGCCCTCCCCGTCGACCCGGGTGAGCACCTCCATGCCCCGCTCGAACCGCTCCCGCCGCTGCCCGGCCCCCTGCTCCGAAGCACCCATCGCGCCTGTCCTCTCCTCGTACCCGTTCCCGTGCCGCGGCCCCGGCCGACCGGCCCTGACCACGGAAGGAACCGTAGGACTTGGAGTGCACTCCAACTCAAGCCGGGCGCGGAACCACGGCCTCCACGACACCCGGACGCACGACACCCCGTCAGGGCGCCTGTTGCGGTTGGGTCACGGAGTGTCCGATTCATCGGGCATTGCACGGGAGTGCGGTGATTGATTTTGTTGGCGAGAATGTCATCGGACTCTCATACTGCCTGGTGAGAGACGTGATGGCCGGTCCGGGAAGGCCGCGGGGGAGCGGATTTCCGACGGTGGCCCACGTGCGACATTTCCGATCATTCCCATGGGGGAGTCCTTTGCCCGCGCCCGAGAACGAGAGCGCCGCGTTCACCGATCCGCCGCCGGAGCAGCAGCCGCAGCCGGCCGGCGTCGCGCCCGAGCCCGCAGCCACGCCGGAAGCGGCTGCCGTGCCCGTGCCCGCCGCCGACCCGGCCCCGGCGACCGCGGCCCCGCGCCGGCTGCCGCGCGCCGTCGGCGTCGCGCTGGCCACCGCCGGACTGCTCGCCGTCACGGCGGCCAGCGCCGCGGTGACCGTCGCCGTCGGCAAGCCGGACGGCCACCGGGCCGCCGCACCCGCGCCGCGTGCCACCGCCACCGCCGCCCCGGCGAGCGCCGGCGCGAGTGCCTCCGCGAGCGCCACGCCCTCCGCCGTACCCGTCCCGGTGCCGACGGCCGTCCCGACCGAGCCCGCCCCGGCCAGCACCGTCAAGGGCACCGTCAGCGGCGGCAAGCACGACGGCGACCTGCGCTACTTCCTGCTCCCGATCCCGGCCGGCGGCGAGTCCTACGGGCCCGCCGACGGGATGGCGATGACCCGCGACGACGTCTCCGAGATGTTCGGCAAGCCGGACGACATCGACACCATCCTCAGCCGCCTCGGCTACCGCGACGGCGCCACCCGCACCTACCGCACCGCCGACGGCACGGCCGAAGTCACCGTCACCCTGCTGCACTTCGGCTCCGCCGACCTGGCGAGCCGGTTCGTCCAGGGCTACACCGTCAAGTCGCAGGAAGCGATCGACATCGACGGCGACCCCAACGCCCACGGCTTCCGCCGCAAGCCCAAGAACGAGGCCTACACCGGCTCGATGACCGGCATCTCCAGCCAGGGCGACGTCCAGTACACCGTCGACGTCGAGGTCAAGGGCACGCCGGACAAGGCGCTGCTGAACGACCTGATGAAGCGCCAGCGCGAGTGGCTCGCCTCCGGGGGCTGAGCCCGCGCCCGCGCGCCCGCCCCACGACGTCCTCCCGCCCCTCCTCCTCTGGAGTCGCTTCCGTGACCACCGAACCCGAGCAGCCGCCGGCCGCAGCCGCCGACCCGTCCGCGTCGGCCGAACCGCCGACGCCGCCGCTGCCGCCCGTACCACCAGTGCCGCCCGTACCGCCCGTGCCACCGGTCCCGCCGGTGCCGCCCGTCCCGGCCCCGTCCCCCTGGTCGGCCGAAGGCGAGGCGATGGCACACCGGACGGCGCACCAGGCCCCGGCCGCGCCGGAGCCCGCCGCCCCGGAGCCCGCCGCCCCGGAGCCCGCCGCTCCGGCCCCGGCCGTGGACGTCTACGCCGACTTCCTGTCGGCCGGCCCCGAGACCGCCCCGCGCCCGTCGCGCCGCCCCCGCCCGGTGCTGCTGTCCGTCTGCGCCCTGGTCGTGGGCGTGCTGGCCGGCGGCAGCGTCGGCTACGCGATCCAGGCCCAGCGCCCGCCCACGCCACTGCCGCCGCTCCAGGTCGCCCTGCCCGCCTACCCGGCCGAGACGGTCGACCCGGCCGCCCTCGCCGCCGCCCAGCCCCCGCCGCCCGCCATCGAGGGCGACCTGCGCAAGCTGCTGGTCAGCGCCCCCGACGGCAGCACCGCCTGGGGCGACTACCCGGACAAGCCCGGCTGGATGTCGATCGGCGAGCTCGCCGAACGTAAGGGCGACGCGGCCGTCGTCTTCAAGGACCTCGCCACGTCCGGCTTCCGGCGCGCCGCCGAGGTGGACTGGATGAAGGGCGACATCCGCTACCGGGTCACGCTCACCCAGTACACGCCCGAGCACATCGACGAGGCCGCGGCCTTCCACGGGCAGGCCTTCGCCGACGACACCGACGGCGGCTACCGGGTGGACCCGGAACCCAGGCAGTGGTCCGACACCAAGGAGCAGTACTACTACGGCCACGCCGCCGCCCAGCGCGGCACGGTGCTGATGACCGTGGAGGTCTTCAGCCCCAAGCCGGTGGAATCCGGGGACCTCAAGGCCCTCGCCAAGCAGCAGTGGGAGCGGCTGACATGACCGACGACTCCGTGAGCGCCGTGCCGGCCACCCCGGCCGAGCCCCATGCCCCGGCCACCCCGGCCACCCCGGCCGTCCCGGCCGAGCACACCCCCGAACCGGCCGCGCCCGCAGGCGAGTTCGCCCCGGCGGGCGCGCCCGCCACGCCGGACCCGACCCCGGATTCGCCCCCGAACCCCGCCTCCCGCCGCCTGCTGCGCGCGGGCGCCGCCACCGTCGCCGCCGCCCTGGTCGGCGTGGTCATCGGCGTCGGCATCATCAAGACCCGGTACGACGACCCCGCCCCGGTCGCCGCCGCCGGCCCCACCGGCACCCCGGCCCCGGCCGCCACCCCCACGCCCTTCGGCGCCAAGTCCAACGGCAGCCACTTCGGCTCGCTGCGCGACCTGCTGCTGCCCGTCCCGGCCGGCTACGCGCCGGGCCCCGACGAGGGCGGCTACGGCAACGACACCGAGCTCGGCGCCGGGCAGCTCTCCGACGAGATGGACGCCGAACTCCAGCAGGTCCCCAAGGACAAGCGCGACAAGCTCCGCTCCTACTGGCAGGGCCTGCACGTCAAGGGCACCGGCGTGCGGACCTACCGCAACGACGGCGGCAACCTGGTGGTCGGCCTGCGGCTGCGCCAGTTCAACCAGCAGGAGGTGCAACGGATCAACGAGTACACCGCGGTGTTCACCGGTGACACCGGCATCTTCCGCTCCGGCCCGCAGGTCCCCGGCCACCCCGAGGCGCACTGCTACCTGATGCCCGCGCCGCCCTCCGCGCCGATCGACTACCTGGAGTGCTCGGCCGCCGAGGGCGACCTCCTGGTGATCATGAGCGCCGAGGGTGTGGCACCGCTCCCCAAGGACAGGATCGTGGCCCTCTTCACCATGCAGCTCGACCGCCTCGCCAGCCCCGGAGCCTCCGTATGACCGACCACGCCGCCACCCCGCAGCCCGGGCCCGGGTCCGAGCCCACCCCGCAGCCCGCCCCGGAGTCCGGGCCCGCCCCGCAGCCCGCCGCCGACCCGGCCCCCACCACGGCGCCGACCGTCGAGGAGCCGACCGCCGAGGAGCCGACCGCCGAGGAGCAGGCCCTCGCGGCGCAGGCCGCCGAGGAGCAGGCCGCCCACCGCACCCGCCGCCGCAAGGCCGCGGTGCGCTGGGGCTGCGCCGTCCTGGTGTTCGCCCTGGCCGGTACCGGCACCGCGCTGGCCGTCACCGCGCCCGAGCGCACCGACATCCCCGGCCTGGCCACCGCCGGAGACGGCCGCTACACCTTCCCGCCGCTGGCCCTGCCGCCGCTGCCCTCGGGCAAGGCCGCGCCCAACCTCAAGGACAAGGCCAAGGACAAGGGCGCGGCCGTGCACCTGGCGGACCTGCGCCACCTGCTGCTGCCCGTGCCCAAGGAGGCCGGCGGCTCGGTGAACCCGCCGGTCTTCCCGGCCCCGACGGCCCCGACGCTCCCGGCGGGCTCGGCCTCGCCCACGGCCTCGCCCTCCGACACCCCGTCGGGGACCCCCTCGGCCACGGCGGGCCCGAGCGCCTCCGGCACGGCCACCGCGGGCCCCGAGGGGGCGGCCCCGGCGAACTGGGTGTCCTGCGACGCGCTGCTCGGCGACCTGCAGAACCCGGCCCGGATGCGGACCCTGCTGCGGCAGAACGTGTGCCGCGCGGCCACCGTCCGGGAGTGGACCGCCTCCGACGGCACCAGCACCCGGATCCGGCTGATGCGCTTCGGCACCTCCGCCGAGGCCTGGGACACCTTCTCCCGGACGCGCTCGGAGATCCAGCTCAAGGCCGCGCCCGACGCGAGGACCGCGCCCTCCTCGGCCGACGGCGAGCTGCCGGACGGCGTCGAGGTGACCCGCAAGGAGTCCCGGGAGACCGCCGGCAAGGACGTGCCGACGACCCGTCTGGCGTTCGTGTCGGCCTCCGACGTGGTGGCCGTGATCACCATGACCAACCCGCGCGGCGTGCCCGCCGCGGCCTTCCGCCAGGTGGTCGACCTCCAGTCCGACCTGCTCGCCTGAGCCCGGCGCCCGCCCGAAGGCCCGAGGGCCCCGCACCCCCCGTTTCCATGCGGGGGGGTGCGGGGCCCCTAGGGTCCGTCTTCGGGCTCCCGCCTGCGGGGCGCCGCCGGGGCACGCACCTCGCCGCGTTGTCGTCGGTCGCCAATGCTCCGCAGTGGCTCCCTCCTCCGCCTTGCGATGCACGCACCCCAACGCCGCC
>NZ_JBHZCN010000071.1:0-50743 GCF_042755465.1 Kitasatospora sp. NPDC059160
GGCCGGGCCCTGGTCGCCCGCCGCCCGCAGTTCCGCGAGCAGCAGGTCGCGGTCGGGGGGGGGGGCCCGGGGGGGGGGCCGGCGCGGGCGCGGCCCGGGCGGGGCGGGGCGGCCGGCCCCCCCCGCACCCCTCTTCGGGACGTTAGAGCAGGCCGGTCAGCCGGTCGCCTCGACGCTCTCACCGGGCGGGCGTCCGCTCACCCGTTCGGACTCAAGGGCGGTCTGGAGGATCACCACCGCGGCGGCCTGGTCGACCACCGAGCGGCCCTTCTTCGCCTTGACCCCCGAGGCGCGCAGCCCGTGGGTCGCGGTGACGGTCGTCATCCGCTCGTCCACCAGCCGCACCGTCACCGGGTAGACCCGGTTGGCCAGCCGCGTGGCGTAGGCCCGGACCTTCTCCGCGGCCGGACCCTCCTTGCCGCTGAGCGAGCGCGGCAGCCCGACGACCACCTCGATCGCGTCGTACTCCTCGACGATCGCGGCGATCCTGGCCTGCGACTTCACCCCGGCCGGAACGGTCTCCACCGGTGTGGCGAGCACCCCGTCGGGGTCGCAGGACGCGACCCCGATCCGGGCGTCACCGACGTCGACGGCGATCCGCCGCCCACGCCGGAAGGGCCTCTCCTCCTGCTCCATCAGCTGGCGCGCTCCGCGACCAGGCCGCGCACCGCGGCGATCGCCTCGCCGACCGCGGCCGGGTTGGAGCCGCCGCCCTGGGCGACGTCGTCCTTGCCGCCACCGCCGCCGCCGAGGGTCTTGGCGGCGGTGCGGACCAGCTCGCCGGCCTTGATGCCGCGGCCGCGGGCGTCCTCGTTGGTGGCGATCACGGTCAGCGGGCGGTCGTTGGCCACCGTGAACGCGGCGACCACGGCCGGGCGGGCGCCCAGGCGGCCGCGCACGTCCAGGACCAGCTTGCGCAGCTCGTCCGCGCCCACGCCGTCGGCGACCTGCGCGGCGACCACGGCGATGCCGTGCACGTCCTCGGCCGAGTCGGCCAGGCCCGCCGCGGCGGCCAGCACCTTCTCGGCGCGGAAGCGCTCGATCTCCTTCTCGGCGTCCTTGAGCTTGGCGAGCATGCCCGAGATCTTCTCCGGCAGCTCCTCCGGGCGGCCCTTGACCAGCTCGGTGAGCTGGGCCACCACGGTGTGCTCGCGGGCCAGGAACTTGTACGCGTCGACGCCGACCAGCGCCTCGACGCGGCGCACGCCGGAGCCGATCGAGGACTCGCCGAGCAGCTTCACCAGGCCCAGCTGGGCGGTGTTGCCGACGTGGGTGCCGCCGCACAGCTCCTTGGAGAAGTCGCCGATCGAGACGACCCGCACCTCGTCGCCGTACTTCTCGCCGAACATCGCGATGGCGCCGGCCTTGCGGGCCTGGTCCATCGTCATGACCTCGGCGGTGACCTCCAGCTCGCGGCCCAGCACGTCGTTGATCTTCTGCTCGACGTCCACCAGCACGCTGCCCGGAACGGCGGCGGGCGAGCCGAAGTCGAAGCGGAAGCGGCCCGGGGCGTTCTCGGAGCCGGCCTGGGCGGCCGTCGGGCCGAGCGCGTCGCGCAGCGCCTGGTGGGTCAGGTGGGTGGCCGAGTGGGCGCGGGCGATCGCCCGGCGGCGGTCGATGTCGATCGTGGCGTACGCCGAGGCGCCGAGCACGACCTCGCCGAACAGCACGCCGCCCGAGTGGACGACGACGCCCGGGACGGGCTGCTGCACGTCGCGGATCTCGACGACCGCGCCGGACTCCAGCCGGATCCGGCCGTGGTCGGCGAGCTGGCCGCCGCCCTCGGCGTAGAACGGGGTGCGGTCGAGGATCAGCTCGACCTCGTCGCCCTCGGAGGCGGCCGGCGCCGGGACGCCGTCCACCAGCAGGCCGACGACGGTGGCCTCGCCCTCGGTCAGGCTGTAGCCGGTGAAGACGCTCGCGCCGGACTTGTCGGCGACCTCGCGGTACGCGGCGACGTCGGCGTGGCCCATCTTCTTCGCCTTGGCGTCCGCCTTGGCGCGGTCCCGCTGCTCCTGCATCAGACGGCGGAAGCCGGCCTCGTCGACCTGGAGGCCCTGCTCCTCGGCCATCTCCAGGGTGAGGTCGATCGGGAAGCCGTAGGTGTCGTGCAGCTTGAAGGCCTGGTCGCCGGAGAGAACCACGCCACCGGACTGCTTGGTCTCGGTGACCGCGACGTCCAGCAGGTTGGTGCCGGCCTTGAGGGTCTGCAGGAAGGCCGCCTCCTCGCCGACGACGACCGTCTCGATGCGCTTGCGGTCGCTCTCCAGGTCGGGGTACTGCGGCGCCATCGCCTTGATCGCGACGTCGATGAGCTCCTTGGCCACCGGCTCGGTGGCGCCCAGCAGGCGCATGTTGCGGATGGCGCGGCGCAGGATGCGGCGCAGCACGTAGCCGCGGCCCTCGTTGCCGGGGGTGACGCCGTCGCCGACCAGCATCAGCGCGGTGCGGATGTGGTCGGTGACCACGCGCAGCGAGACGTCCGACTTGTGGTCGGCGCCGTAGGTGTGGCCGGTGAGCTCGGCGGCGCGGTCGAGGATCATCCGGCTGGTGTCGATCTCGAAGAGGTTGTCGACGTCCTGCAGGATGGCGGCGAGGCGCTCCAGGCCGAGACCGGTGTCGATGTTCTTGCTCGGCAGGTCGCCGAGGATCTCGAAGCCGTCCTTGCCGTCGCCGTGGCCGCGCTCGTACTGCATGAAGACCAGGTTCCAGATCTCCAGGTAGCGCTCGCCGTTGACCGCCGGGCCGCCCTCCTCGCCGTACGCGGGGCCGCGGTCGTAGTTGATCTCCGAGCACGGGCCGCACGGGCCGGGGACGCCCATCGACCAGAAGTTGTCCTTCATGCCCAGGCGCTGGATGCGCTCGGAGGGCACGCCGATGACGTCGCGCCAGATCTGCTCGGCCTCGTCGTCGTCCTTGTAGACGGTGATCCAGAGCTTCTCCTTCTCCAGGCCGTAGCCACCGTCCGCGACGGGAGTGGTGAGCAGCTCCCAGGCGAACTTGATGGCTCCTTCCTTGAAGTAGTCACCGAAGGAGAAGTTGCCGCACATCTGGAAGAAGGAGCCGTGCCGGGTGGTCTTCCCGACCTCCTCGATGTCGAGGGTGCGCACGCACTTCTGGACGCTGGTGGCGCGCGAGAACTGCGGCTTGACCTCGCCCAGGAAGTAGGGCTTGAACGGCACCATGCCGGCGTTGACCAGCAGCAGGGTGGGGTCGTCGGCGACCAGGGACGCCGACGGAACGACGGTGTGGCCGCGCTCCTCGAAGAAGCGCAGCCAGCGGCGGCGGATCTCAGCCGACTCCATTAGTGGTCCTTCCGGTTCGTTCCGCCCCGCGGCAGGGCTCGGCGGGGCGTTTCTTCAATGGTCTGTGGGACGGTGCGGCCCCCGCCGTCGGGCAGGGCGCGGGCGGGGGGCAGGGCGGCGGCCGGGCGACCGGGCACCGCCGAGATAG
Organism: Kitasatospora sp. NPDC059160; assembly: GCF_042755465.1. NCBI lineage: Bacteria > Bacillati > Actinomycetota > Actinomycetes > Kitasatosporales > Streptomycetaceae > Kitasatospora > Kitasatospora sp. NPDC059160. Next base: position 3,454 of record NZ_JBHZCN010000071.1, read on the forward strand.
CTCGGTACTGCGGCTCGCCGCGCAGCACCCGGCGGGTGCTCCGGGGCTCCGCCACGGCCGTGCCGTGCAGTCCGAGGTCGTCCTTGAGCTGCTCCTCGCGCTCGGCCATGCCGGAGCGCACGTCCTGGGCGAACTGCCTGGCCCGGTCGCCCAGGTGCAGCGCACCGCGCGCGGCGGTGCCGGAGAGGCTGTCCGGGGTGAGCCGCTGCACGGCGCCGTTGGCCTTGTTCATGGCCCACACCGCGGCGCCGGCGCCGACCGCCATCCAGAAGATCCGTGCCATCCGGTCAGCCCCTCACCGCTCGCCGGACCCGGGAGAACAGGCCGCTCCTGGGCGCGGTCGCGGCGCGCACCTCGGCCCGGATCAGCCGGGCCAGCTCGTCGCGCTCGGCGGGCTGCACCGGCACGCTCGGCAGGGTGCCCTGCTGCTTGGCGACGGCCTTGCGGACGCCGTAGCTGAACGCGGCGACCTTCATGAGCGGTCCGCCCAGGGTGGCGGCCGCGGTGGAGGAGAGCGCCTTGGCGTTGGCGGCGGCGTCCTGGACGTTGGCGGTGATCTCGTCCACCCGGTCCAGCTGCTCGTTGGCGCTGCGCACCGCGGCACCGGCGTCGGCCAGCAGCGGGACGGCTTGTTCGGTGACCGCGGAGACCAGGACGGTGGCTTCCTTCAACACCCGGGAGAGTCGCACCAGCACCACCGCGAGCAGGGTGACCAGGACCGCCCAGAACACGGCGACAAGCAAGCCGGCCAGCTCTCCCACGGACACTTCTGCGCGCTCCCTCGCCTTGCGGTTCCCAACCGAACCCTATCGCGCCCGGGTCCGCTTTCCGGACCGGGTCACGGCCGTGGCCTCGCCCGGATGTGCGAACCGCGCGCGTAACCTACCGTCCGGTCACCTCGTTCAGCCAGGCGGGCCGTCGCCCGTACGGCCCGACGCACGTCCGGACCGCCGCGGTCCGGGCCGGGAACAACGGGGAGCAGCGCTTGGCCGGCGACTGGACAGCACAGCCCGCGGCGTGGCCGCGCGAGTCGGAGCCGGGCCGGCTGCCCGCCGAGGTGACGGGCTTCGTCGGGCGCGGGCGGGAACTGGCCGAGCTGGCGGGCCTGCTCGCCGGGGCGCGGCTGGTGACGGTGACCGGGCCCGGCGGGGTCGGCAAGAGCCGGCTCGCGCTGCGGGCGGCGGACCGGGCGGCCGAGGCCTTCCCGGACGGCACCTGGCTGGTGGACGTGGCCCCGGTGCAGGACCCGCTGCTGCTCGGCCACGCCGTGCTGGAGGCGCTGCGGCTGACCGACGGCACCGCCCGGCCACCGTTGGACGTGCTGGGCGAGCACCTGGCGGGGCGCCGCCTGCTGCTGGTGCTGGACGGCTGCGAGCACCTGGTGGAGGCGTGCGCCGAGCTGACCGACGCGCTGCTGCGCGCGCTGCCCGGGCTGCGGGTGCTGGCCACCAGCCGCACCGCGCTGCGGGCCTCGGGCGAGCACCTGCTGACGCTGACCCCGCTGCCGGTCGACCCGCCGCAGGAGCGGCCGGACGCCCCGGCCCCGCTGCCGGACGCGGTGCGGCTGTTCGCCGACCGGGCGCGGGCCGTCCTGCCGTCCTTCGCGGTGACCGAGGCGAACGCGGAGGCGGTCGGCCTGCTCTGCCGTCGGCTCGACGGCATCCCGCTGGCCGTGGAGCTGGCCGCCGGACGGCTGCGCGCGCTGTCGGTGGAGCAGATCACGGCCCGGCTGGACGACCGCTTCCGGCTGCTCACCGGCGGCTCCCGGACGGCCCTGCCCAGACACCAGACGCTGCGCACCACGATCGGCTGGAGTCACGAGCTCTGCACAGTGCAGGAACGTTTACTCTGGGCCCGCCTGTCGGTCTTCGCCGGCAGTTTCGACCTGGAGGCCACCGAGTACGTCTGCGCCGGCGAGGGCATCGAGCCCGAGGACGTGCTCGACCTGCTCGACGAACTCGTCGCCAAGTCGGTGGTGCTGCGCGAGGACAGCGCCTTCGGCGTCCGCTTCCGCCTGCTGGACACCCTGCGCGAGTACGGCGGCCACTGGCTGCGCGCCGCCGGCGAGGAGCACCGGCTGCTGCGCCGCCACCGGGACTGGTACCTGGGCGTGGCCACCTGGGGCGAGGTCGAGTGGTTCGGCCCCCGGCAGGCCGAGACCGCCGAGCGCACCCTGCTCGCCCACGCCAACCTGCGCGCCGCGCTGGAGTTCTGCCTCGCCGAGCCCGGCGAGGAGCAGATCGCCCTGCTGCTGGCCGGCACCCTGTGGTTCTACTGGGTCGGCTGCGGCCACCTCGGCGAGGGCCGGCACTGGCTGGACCGCGCGCTCGCCCTGGACCGCGAGCCCACCGAGGTCCGGGCCAAGGCGCTCTGGGTGACCGGCTACATGGCCACCCTCCAGGGCGACCTCGGCGTCGCCCGCCCCGCCCTGGAGGAGTGCCGCCGCCAGGCCCTGGACACCGGCGACGACCGGGCCCTCGCCTACGCCGTCCACCGCCAGGGCTGCGCCGCCCTGATCGGTGACGACCCGGAGCGCGCCGCCGAGCTGTTCGAGGAGGCGCTCTGGCACTACCGGACCATCGGCGAGCTCAACAGCAACGTGGTGATGGCGATGGTCGAGCTGGGCCTCGCCTACCTGTTCCAGGGCGATCCGGACAGCGCCGAGCTCTGGTTCGGCCAGGCCCGCGAGGTGTGCGAGGAGCACGGCGAGCAGTGGGCGTACGGCTACGTGCTGTACGCGATGGCGTACTCGCACTTCCTGGACGGCGCCGTCCAGCCGGCCCGCGTGCTGGCCCGCGAGTGCGTCCGGCTGAACCACCGCTTCCACGACCTGCTCGGCATCGTGCTGGGGATCGACCTGCTGGCACTGCTGGAGACCGAGCCGCCCTCGCCGGGCGAGCCGGCCGCCCTGTGCGAGGCCCGGGTGCTGCAGGGCGCGGCGCACCGGATCTGGCGCGCGGTCGGCAACCCCTTCCTGGGGTCCCGCTCCTTCTTCGGCACCCACCAGGAGTGCGCCGAGCGCGCCCGGGCCGGGCTCACCGAGCAGGAGTACGAGGACTGCTACCAGGTGGGCGGGCGGCTGGACCTGGACGCCGCGGTCGGCCGGGCGCTCGGCGACGGGGGCGCGCCGGGCGGCCCGGAACCCGGCCCCGGACCCTGTTCGGTGCCGCCCGCACCGGCCCCGGCGCCGGTGCGGAATAGCTGAAGCTTGCGGATTGCTTGAGGAGGCAAGGATCCACCCGGAAGGAGCACCATGGCCGTCCACGACGAGTACCGCCTCGCGAACTTCTACTTCGAGTCCAAGGCGTACAGCGACGCCGCCCGCATGCTGGAAGGCGTGCTGGCCGAGGAGCCGGCCAACCTCTCGGTCCGGCTGCTGCTGGCCCGCAGCTACTTCCACTCCGCCCAGCTCGGCCGCGCCGAGGCCGAACTGCGCCGGATCCTCGACCTCGACCCGGCCGAGGACTACGCCCGGCTGATGCTCGGCCGCACCCTGGAGCGCCAGGGCCGCGGCGAGGAGGCCCGCCCGCACCTGCGGCTGGCCGCCGCGATGACCGGCGCGGAGCTGTAGCCGGAGGGCCGACCGGCACCGGGAGACCGGAGGCCGACCGGCACCGGAAAAGGGACGAGCCCCCGCCGCCTCGAAAGGCGACGGGGGCTCGCTGCCGGTTCGGCGAACTGCGAACCGAGCGCGGGTCAGCGCGAGTAGTACTCGACGACCAGCTGCTCGTCACAGATCACCGGGACCTCCTTGCGCTGCGGCGCACGGTCCAGGCGGAAGGCCAGGGCCTTCAGGTTGACCTCGAGGTACTTCGGGGTCTGGCCCTCACCCGCGTAGCCACCCTCACGGGCGACCTGGAAGGGGACCTTCTCCTTGGAGCGCTCGCGGACGGTGACCACGAAGCCCGGCTTCATCTGGAACGACGGCTTGTTGACCTTGCCGCCGTTGACCTCGATGTGGCCGTGGACGACCATCTGGCGGGCCTGGTAGATGGTGCGGGCGATGCCCGAACGCAGGACCAGGGAGTCCAGACGGGTCTCCAGGTCGGCGACGAGCGCCTCACCGGTCTTGCCCTCGGCCTTCTTCGCGCGGTCGAACGCGCGGGCCATCTGCTTCTCGCTCAGGTCGTACTGGGCGCGCAGACGCTGCTTCTCGAGCAGACGGACCTTGTAGTCCGAGTTCTGCTTGCGACCACGGCCGTGCTGGCCGGGCGGGTACGGGCGGGCCTCGAAGTACTTGACGGACTTCGGGGTCAGCGGCACGCCGAGCGCACGCGCGATCTTGACCTTGGGACGCTTCTGGTTCGCCATGAACCAAACCTTCCTTGCTTACGAATACGGCTTTCACCAGGTGTTGACGGAGGTCGCATGTCGCGACCCGGAGATAACCCCGACGCCTGCGCGAAGGGATCAGCCGCTCTCCGGAGCCGGGCACATGAAGTGCTGGTCACACGGAGGGCCCGGAAAACCGGGCCGTCCGCGACACCGAAACGGTGCGCGACGCTCCTGGTGCGGGCCTCCCGGAGGAGGCCTACGGCCGATGTCCCGCTGGTGCGGCCGGTCGGTGGGGTCTCCCCCGCCGCCGTCCCGGGACTTGGCACTCCGACCGAGTATACCGGTGGATCACGCGCCCTTTTCCCCGGGCGCCTCCCCGGCCTCCCCAGCCTTCCTCTCAGCCCTGTCCGCCTGCTTCTCGGCGCTCCGGCGCTCCCCCCGCAGCCGCCCGCGCGTCCAGTCCACGGTGTCCGCGTACCGCACCTCGCCGCCGCGCCGGTTCGGCCGGTAGTACTCGCGGCCGTGCACCGAGTCCGGCGCGTACTGCTGGGTGGCGATGCCCTCCGGCAGGTCGTGCGGGTACTGGTAGCCCTGGCCGTGCCCGAGCTTGCCCGCGCCGCCGTAGTGGGCGTCCCGCAGGTGCGGCGGGACGGCCCCGGCCAGCCCCTGCCGCACGTCCGCCAGCGCCGCGTCGATCGCCAGGTAGGCCGAGTTGGACTTGGGCGCCAGCGCCAGCGCGATCGCCGCCTGGGACAGGATGATCCGGGCCTCCGGGAAGCCGATCAGCGCCACCGCCTGGGCCGCCGCCACCGCCGTCTGCAGCGCCGTCGGGTCGGCCAGGCCGACGTCCTCGCTGGCCGAGATCATCAGCCGCCGGGCGATGAACCGCGGGTCCTCCCCCGCCTCGATCATCCGGGCCAGGTAGTGCAGCGTGGCGTCCACGTCGCTGCCGCGGATCGACTTGATCAGCGCACTGGCCACGTCGTAGTGCTGGTCGCCGTCCTTGTCGTAGCGCACCGCCGCCTGGTTCACGGCGGTCTCGGTGGTGGCCAGCGAGATGCTCGGCTCGCCCTTCTCCAGCGCCGCCCCGGCCGCCGCCTCCAGCGTGGTCAGCGCCCGCCGGGCGTCCCCGCCGGCGAGCCGCACCAGGTGGTCCTCGGCCTCCGGGGTCAGCTCCAGCGCGCCCTCCAGGCCGCGCTCGTCCTCCACCGCCCGGCGCAGCAGCGCCCGGACGTCATCGTCGGTGAGCGACTCCAGGGTGAGCAGCAGCGAACGGGACAGCAGCGGGGAGATCACCGAGAAGTACGGGTTCTCGGTGGTCGCCGCGATCAGGGTGACCCAGCGGTTCTCCACGGCGGGCAGCAGCGAGTCCTGCTGGGCCTTGGAGAAGCGGTGGATCTCGTCCAGGAACAGCACCGTCTCCCGGCCGGACATGCCGACCGCCCGCCGGGCGCCGTCGATCACCGCCCGGACCTCCTTGACCCCGGCGGTGATCGCGGAGAGCTCGACGAAGCGGCCCTCCACGGCCTGGCTGATCACGTGGGCCAGGGTGGTCTTGCCGGTGCCGGGCGGCCCCCAGAGGATCACCGAGCTGGTGGCGGCCGGCCCGCGGGAGCCCGCCACCAGCCGGCGCAGCGGCGAGCCCGGCTTCAGCAGCTGCCGCTGCCCGGCCACCTCGTCCAGGGTGCGCGGGCGCATCCGTACGGCCAGCGGGGCCCGGCCGGGCTCCCTGGCCTGGAGTTCCTCGGCGGCGGCGGTGAAGAGGTCCGGTTCGTCCACACCGGAAGCCTAGTTGAGCCCGCCGACAGGCCCGCCCCCGCGCGGTGCCCGCCCCCGCGCGATGCCGGCTACCGCAGCCCGGCGGCGTGGTCCGGGACGTACTTCTGCAGGTCGCGCGGGGGCCGCTGGTAGCCGTGCGGGGCCGGGCGGGGCGGCAGCTCGATCCGCGGCGGGGCGACCTCGTGGTACGGGACGGTGGAGAGCAGGTGGGCGATCATGTTGATCCGGGCCCGCCGCTTGTCGTCGCTCTCCACCACGTGCCAGGGCGACTGCGGGATGTCGGTGTAGACGAACATCTCGTCCTTGGCCCGCGAGTAGTCCTCCCAGTGGGTGATCGACTCCACGTCCATCGGGGAGAGCTTCCAGCGCTTCCTCGGGTCCTCCAGCCGGTCCCGGAACCGCTGCTCCTGCTCGGTGTCACTGACCGAGAACCAGTACTTGCGCAGCAGGATGCCCGCCTCGATCAGCATCTGCTCGAAGGTCGGGCACTGGTGCAGGAACTGCCAGTACTCCTCGTCGCTGCAGAAGCCCATCACCCGCTCGACCCCGGCCCGGTTGTACCAGCTGCGGTCGAACAGCACGATCTCCCCGGCCGCCGGGAGCTGTTCGACGTACCGCTGGAAGTACCACTGGGTCTTCTGCCGCTCGGTCGGGGTGGGCAGCGCCGCGACCCGGGCGATGCGCGGGTTCAGGTACTCCGTCACCCGCTTGATCGCCCCGCCCTTGCCGGCCGCGTCCCGCCCCTCGAAGACCACCACCAGGCGGGCGCCCTCGACCCGCACCCACTCCTGGAGCTTCACCAGCTCCTGCTGCAGCCGCAGCAGTTCCCGCTCGTACGGCTTCTTCGCCAGTCGTTCCGGCTTCGCGGTCCGCTGCTGCCCCTTGGCCACTCTCGGGTCCTCCGTCCGACTACTGCCGATGACCCTTCACCGTAGGCGCAGAACGGTGACCCCGCAGGTCGGACCGGAGGAAGGGGCGAACCGGATCGCGGGACGCCCCCGAGACGTCCGCTAGACCGCGACGAAGGGCTCCGGGTAGCGGCACAGCCCGCGCGGGTCGCCGTCGTACGCCGCCAGCGGGAGCACCTGGAAGTACGCCTCCGGCACCTCGAACGGGCCGGAGACCTCGTGCCGCCCGGCCGGGATGAAGCCGAACCGTCCGTAGTACCCGGGATCGCCGAGCACCACCACCAGCTTCTCCCCCGCCTCCTCGGCGGCCGCCAGCGCCGCCCGGACGACGAGTTCGCCGACGCCCCGGCGCTGCCACTCGGGCGCCACCGCCACCGGCGCGAGCGCCAGCGCGTCACCGGCCCCGCCGCCGTCACCGACCCGCAGCCGGGTCAGCAGGGCGTGGCCGATCACCAGCCCGCCGTCGTCGACCGCGACCAGCGACAGCCCGGGCAGCCAGGCCGGGTCGCGGCGCAGCGCATCCACCAGGTCCGCCTCGTCCGGCCCGGGGAACGCGGCCATGAGCACGCGCCTGGTCGCCGGGGCGTCCTGCGGACATTCGACTCTCGTGGTGACCTGCATCGAGTCAACCCTCCCTGTGTCACACCACGTTGTGGACCGGCCCCGGACGGTGGGTGGACCGTCCGGGGCCGTTGCAGGTTAGCGCGTATGACGAGGCGTCAGCTCTTGGGCTGCGCCTCGGGCTTGGCGTCCTCGCGGACCTTGGGCTGGGCGTCCACGCCGGCCTCGCGGCGCTGGGCCGGGGTGATCGGGGTCGGCGCGCCGGTCAGCGGGTCACCACCGGTGGACGTCTTCGGGAAGGCGATGACGTCGCGGATGGTGTCGTAGCCGCCGAGCAGCGTGACGATCCGGTCGAGGCCGAAGGCGACCCCGCCGTGCGGCGGCGGGCCGTAGTTGAAGGCGTCCAGCAGGAAGCCGAACTGCGAGGCCGCCTCCTCCTCGGACAGGCCGATCGCGTCGAACGCCCGCTTCTGGACGTCCCGCTGGTGGATACGGATCGAACCGCCGCCCAGCTCCGAGCCGTTGAGGACCAGGTCGTAGGCGTTGGACAGGGCCGCGCCCGGGTCGGTGTCGAAGGTGTCCAGCGACTCCGCGGTCGGGGCGGTGAACGGGTGGTGCACCGCGTGCCAGCCCTGGAACTGGCCCTTGTCGTCCTCGATCGGCTCGAACATCGGGAAGTCGACGACCCAGAGGAAGGCCCACTGGGACTCGTCGATCAGCTCGCAGCGGCGGCCGATCTCCAGGCGGGCGGCGCCGAGCAGCTCCTGCGAGGGGCGCTCCTTGCCGGCCGCGAAGAAGACCGCGTCGCCGTTCTTGGCACCGGCCGCGGCGGCGAGGCCGGCCAGGTGCTCCGCGGAGAGGTTCTTGGCGACCGGGCCGCGCAGCTCGCCGGTCTCGCCGTCGATCAGCACGTAGGCGAGGCCCTTGGCGCCGCGCGCCTTGGCCCAGTCCTGCCAGGCGTCCAGCTGCTTGCGCGGCTGCGAGGCGCCGCCCGGCATGACCACGGCACCGACGTACGGGGCCTGGAAGACGCGGAACTCGGTGCCCTTGAAGTACTCGGTGAGGTCGGTGAGTTCCTGGCCGAAGCGGACGTCCGGCTTGTCGGAGCCGTAGCGGCCCATGGCGTCCGCGTAGGTCATCCGCGGCAGCGGGTTCGGGATCTCGTAGCCGTGGACCTCGCGCCAGATCGAGCCGACGATCTTCTCGCCGAGGGCCAGGATGTCCTCCTGGTCGACGAAGGAGGCCTCGATGTCCAGCTGGGTGAACTCCGGCTGGCGGTCGGCGCGGAAGTCCTCGTCGCGGAAGCAGCGGGCGATCTGGTAGTACCGCTCCATGCCGGCCACCATCAGCAGCTGCTTGAACAGCTGGGGCGACTGCGGCAGGGCGTACCAGTGGCCGGGCTGCAGGCGGACCGGAACGAGGAAGTCGCGGGCGCCCTCGGGGGTGGAGCGGGTGAGGTACGGCGTCTCGATGTCGAGGAAGTCGTTCTCCTCCATCACCCGGCGGATGATGTTGTTGACCTTCGAGCGCAGCCGCAGGCCCTTGGCCGGGCCCTCGCGGCGCAGGTCCAGGTAGCGGTAGCGCAGCCGGACCTCCTCGTTGACCGTGCCCGGCTCGTACTCGGCGACCGGGAACGGCAGCGGGGCGGCCTCGGAGAGCACCTCGATGTCGCTGACGACGACCTCGACCGCGCCGGTCGGGATGTCCGGGTTCTCGTTGCCCTCGGGGCGGACCCGGACGTCGCCGACGACCTTGACGCAGTACTCGGCGCGCAGGCCGTGCACCGAGTCGAGGTCGCGGACCACGATCTGCACGGTGCCGGAGGCGTCGCGCAGGTCGATGAAGGCGACGCCGCCGTGGTCGCGGCGGCGGGCGACCCAGCCGGCCAGGGTGACGGTGGTGCCTGCGTGCTCCGGGCGGAGCGTGCCCGCGTCGTGCGTGCGGATCACAGCTGCTTCTCCTTCAAGGTGGTGACGAGTGCGTCGAGGGCGACGGGGGACTGCTCGCCGGTGCTCATGTCCTTGAGCTGGACGACGCCCTCGGCGAGGTCCCGGTCACCGGCGATCAGGGCGAAGCGGGCGCCGGACCGGTCGGCGGACTTCATGGCGTTCTTGATGCTCTTGACGCCGAAGGCGAGGTCGGTGGCGACGCCGGCCCGGCGCAGCTCGACCACCTTGGCGAACAGCAGGTTCTTGGCCTCCTCGCCGAGCGCCACGGCGTAGACGGAGGTGGCGGGCGGCAGGTCGAGGGCGACGCCCTCCGCCTCCAGGGCCAGGTGGGTGCGGTCCACGCCGAGCGCCCAGCCGACGGACGGCAGCGCCGGGCCGCCGATCATCTCGGACAGGCCGTCGTAGCGGCCGCCGCCGCCGATCGCGGACTGGGCGCCGAGGCCGTTGTGCACGAACTCGAAGGTGGTGCGGGTGTAGTAGTCCAGGCCGCGGACCAGCTTCGGGTCGTCGACGAAGGCGACGCCGGCGGCGGTGAGCAGCTCGCGCACCTTCTCGTCGTACGCCTTGCACTCCTCGCACAGGAAGTCGCGCAGCATCGGCGCGCCGACCAGCTGCTCCTGCACCGACTCGCGCTTGTCGTCCAGCACGCGCAGCGGGTTGATCTCCGCACGGCGGCGGGTCTCCTCGTCCAGGTCCAGGCCGGAGAGGAACTCGATCAGGGCGGCACGGTAGACCGGGCGGCACTGCTTGTCGCCGAGGCTGTTGAGCAGCAGCGAGTAGTCGCTCAGGCCCAGCGCGCGGAAGGCGTCGTCGGCCAGGATGATCAGCTCGGCGTCCAGCGCCGGGTCCTCGGCGCCGATCGCCTCCGCGCCGACCTGGGAGAACTGGCGGTAGCGGCCCTTCTGGGCGCGCTCGTAGCGGTAGTACGAGCCGGAGTACCAGAGCTTGACCGGCAGGTTGCCCTGCTTGTGCAGGTTGGCCTGGAGCGCGGCGCGCAGCACCGAGGCGGTGCCCTCGGGGCGCAGCGCGAGCTCGTCGCCGCCCTTGGTGGTGAGGGTGTACATCTCCTTGGAGACGATGTCGGTGGACTCGCCGACACCGCGGGAGAACAGCTTCACGTCCTCGAAGACCGGGGTCTCGACGTAGCCGTAACCGGCCCGGCGAGCGGGCGCGGCGATGCGCTCGCGGATCGCCAGGAAGGTCCCGGAGCTGGGGGGCAGCAGGTCGTAGGTGCCCTTGGGGGCGGTGAAGGTGCTCAACTTCTCTTCCGTCACATTCCTCGTCGCGGGAAAGCCGGGGCGCCGGCCGCCCCCGCTGCCTGTCGGAGGTAGGGGTTGGTGGCGCGCTCGCGGCCGATGGTGGTCTGACCGCCGTGGCCGGAGAGGACCACGGTGGAGTCGTCGAGGGGCAGGCACACCCGGGCCAGCGAGCGCATGATCGCTTCGCCGTCCCCGCCCGGGAGGTCGGTACGCCCGATGGAGCCGGCGAACAGCAGGTCGCCCGAGAACAGCACCGGGGGGAGGTCCTCGGCACCGGGCGTCCGGAAGGTCACCGACCCCCCGGTATGGCCCGGGGCGTGGTCCACGGTGAGCCGCAGGCCGGCCAGCTCCAGCACGCTGCCGTCGGTGAGCTCGCGCACGTCGTCGGGCTCCCCGACGGTGAGCTCGCCCATCAACTGGGTGCCCAGGGAACGGCCGAGCGCCTTCTCCGGGTCGGACATCATGTACCGGTCCTCGGGGTGGATCCAGGCCGGGACGCCGCGGGCGCCGCAGACCGGGACCACCGAGGCGACGTGGTCGATGTGGCCGTGGGTGAGCAGGACGGCGACGGGCTTGAGCCGGTGCTCACGGATGAGCTCCTCGACGCCCTGCGCGGCCTGGTGCCCGGGGTCGACGATGACGCACTCCTCGCCCGCCGCCGGCGCGACCAGGTAGCAGTTGGTGCCCCAGGCTCCAGCGGGGAATCCGGCGATGAACACGCGCGTCCTTCGGGTGGGTGCGGCGGTGGGCTGCGGTGGCTACCAGTAGTGATGACGTAAGGGAAGCCTACCGGCGGTCCGGGTCCGGTTGCGAACCAGATAGGCGGTGGCGGGCCGGGGCCATGACAGGTTCACCGCGTCCTTACGGGCCCGGTCCCTACACTTGGCCGCCGATGGGTGCGATGATCCGCTCCGGAACCCATCCACTTTTCCCGCACATGCTCAGGAGACACGGCCGGTGGTCAGCAGCGAACAGCGGCGGCGGCAGCTCGCCCGCGAGAAGTACGAGCGCCAGATGCAGCGCCGGGCCGAGGCGGCCTCCGCCCGGCGGCGCCGCAACACGATCCTGGGCGCCTCGCTCGCGGTGGTGGTGCTGGCCGGCGGCGGGCTCTTCGCCGGCGGCGCGTTCAGCTCCGACAAGGACAAGGGCACCTCGGCCGCCGCCACCCCGCAGGCCGCGCCGAGCCAGAGCGACCCGGCCCAGGCCGACCCGGCCGCCACCCCGACCCGCAAGCCGGTCGAGGGCTGCGCCGCCCCGGCGGCGGGCTCGCCCAACGGCAAGCAGTTCAAGGCCGAGCCGGCCATGTCGATCGACAAGGGTGCTTCGTACACCATGTCGCTGGACAGCAACTGCGGCAAGGTCACCGTCACGCTGGACGCGGCCAAGGCCCCGCACACCGTGAACTCGTTCAACTTCCTGGCGGGCGAGCAGTACTTCGACCACACCAAGTGCCACCGACTCACCACCGACGGCATCTTCGTGCTCCAGTGCGGCGACCCGACCGCCAAGGGTTCGGGCGGCCCCGGCTACCAGTTCGCGGACGAGAACCTGACCGGCGCGACCTACCCGGCGGGCACCGTGGCGATGGCCAACGCGGGCCCGGGCACCAACGGCAGCCAGTTCTTCCTGGTCTACAAGGACACCCAGCTGCCGCCGAACTACACCCCGTTCGGCAAGATCACCGGCGGCCTGGACGTGGTCCAGAAGATCGCCGCCGCGGGCACCCTGGAGGGCGCCGGCGACGGCCACCCGATGGCCGACGTCACCCTCAACTCGGTTACGGTGTCCAAGGGTTGACCGAACCCGGGACCACCGGCGGCGGGCGCGCGCAGCGCCCCCCGCCCGGTCCCGGACCGAAATCGCCCGGCCCGGATGCGGACAGCACCGGTCCTGGTCGCCTATGTTGGCGTTGTATAGGGTGCCCGGACCCGCCTAGCCGTCACCCTCGGCAGCAAGGCACGGCGGACGGGGACGGCGGACTCATCGGTCCGCCGCACATCAACTGTGGACGACGGTCGTGCGCCGCCCCGGAGCGGGCGCGACGTCATGTGGAGGACGCGCTATGAGCAGCGACCCGTGGGGCCGTGTGGACGAGCAGGGCACGGTGTACGTCAGGACGGCGGACGGCGAACGCGTCGTGGGTTCCTGGCAGGCCGGCTCGCCCGAGGAGGCCCTCGCCTACTTCGAGCGCAAGTACCAGGGCATCGAGGTGGAGATCGGCCTGCTGGAGAAGCGGGTGCGCACCACCGACCTGGCCGCCAAGGACGCCCAGACCGCGCTGGAGCACCTCCGCGCCCAGGTCACCGAGGGACACGCGGTCGGCGACCTGGACGCGCTGGCCAAGCGCCTGGACACGCTCACCGGTGAGATCGAGAGCCGGCGGGAGGAGCGCAAGGCCGCCCGCGCCAAGGCCCAGGACGAGACCCGCACCGCCAAGGAGGCGCTGGTCTCCGAGGCCGAGCAGCTCGCCGAGTCCACCCAGTGGCGGGAGGCCGGGGACCGGCTGCGCGCCCTGGTGGACACCTGGAAGGGCCTGCCGCGGCTGGACCGCAAGAGCGACGACGAGCTGTGGCACCGCTTCTCGCACGCCCGCTCGGTCTTCTCCAAGCACCGCAAGGCGCACTTCGCCACCCTGGACGCCGAGCGCGAGCACGCCCGGCAGACCAAGGAGGCGCTGGTCTCCGAGGCCGAGGCGCTCTCCTCGTCCAGCGACTGGGGCAGCACCGCGGCCGCCTACCGCGACCTGATGGCGCGCTGGAAGTCCGCCGGCCGGGCGCAGCGGGACGTCGAGGACGAGCTGTGGGCGCGGTTCCGCGGCGCCCAGGACGTGTTCTTCCAGGCCCGTTCCGCGGTGTTCAGCGAGCGCGACGCCGAACAGGTGGAGAACCAGAAGCTCAAGGAGGCGCTGGCCACCGAGGCCGAGGCGATCCTGCCGATCACCGACCTCAAGGCCGCCAAGGCCGCGCTGCGCGAGGTCAACGAGCGCTGGGAGGCCATCGGCCACGTCCCGCGCGACATCCGTCCGAAGCTGGACGGCCGGCTGAACGCGGTCGAGCGGGCCATCCGCGAGGCCGAGGACAGCGAGTGGAAGCGCTCCAACCCGGAGGCCAAGGCCCGCGCGGCCGGCATGGTGGGCCTGTTCGAGGCGAAGGCCGACAAGCTCCGGGCCGACCTGGACAAGGCCCGCTCGGCGGGCAACGCCGGCAAGGTCGCCAAGCTGGAGGCCGAGCTCTCCGGTGTGGAGACCCTGCTGGAGCAGGCCCACCGGAGCCAGGAGGAGTTCAGCGGCTGATTCCGGCCCGCTGAGCCTGCTGAGCACGCCGAGTCTGCTGAGCACGCTGCACGAGGAAGGCCCCCCGGGGAGCTCCCCGGGGGGCCTTCCTCGTGCGTGCGGCTACTTGCGGGCCGAGGTGACCCGGTAGACGTCGTACACGCCCTCGACGCCGCGGACCGCCTTGAGCACGTGGCCCAGGTGCTTCGGGTCGCCCATCTCGAAGGTGAAGCGGCTCATCGCCACCCGGTCCCGGGAGGTCTGGACCGCCGCCGACAGGATGTTGACGTGCTGGTCGGAGAGCACCCGGGTGACGTCCGAGAGCAGCCGGGAGCGGTCCAGCGCCTCGACCTGGATGGCCACCAGGAAGACCGAGGACTGGGTCGCCGCCCACTCGACGTCGATCATCCGCTCGGGCTGCTGGCTCAGCGACTCCACGTTGACGCAGTCGGCGCGGTGCACCGAGACGCCGTTGCCGCGGGTGACGAAGCCGACGATCGGGTCGCCCGGCACCGGAGTGCAGCAGCGGGACAGCTTGACCCAGACGTCCTCGACGCCCTTGACGATCACGCCGGGGTCGCCCTTGGCCCGGCGGCGCACGGCCCGCCGGTTGTCGTGGGTCGGCGTGGCCGTCTCGGCGAGGTCCTCGGTGGCCCCCTCCTCGCCGCCGAGCGCCTGGACCAGCTTCTGGACGATGTTCTGCGCGGCGACGTGCCCCTCGCCGATGGCGGCGTAGAGCGAGGAGATGTCGGGGTAGCGCATCTCGTGGGCCAGGGTGACCAGCGAGTCGCCGGTCAGGATCCGCTGGATCGGCAGGCCCTGCTTGCGCATCGCCCGGACGATCGCCTCCTTGCCGTGCTCGATCGCCTCCTCGCGGCGCTCCTTGGAGAACCAGGCGCGGATCTTGTTGCGGGCGCGCGGGGACTTGACGAAGCCCAGCCAGTCCCGGGAGGGTCCGGCGTTCTCCGCCTTGGAGGTGAACACCTCGACGGCGTCGCCGTTCTCCAGGGTCGACTCCAGCGGCACCAGACGGCCGTTGACCCGGGCCCCTATGGTCCGGTAGCCGACCTCGGTGTGCACCGCGAAGGCGAAGTCGACCGGGGTCGAGCCGGCCGGCAGGGCTATCACGTCACCCTTGGGGGTGAAGACGAAGACCTCGTTGCTGGCCAGGTCGAAGCGCAGCGACTCCAGGAACTCGCCCGGGTCGGCGGTCTCCTTCTGCCAGTCCAGCAGCTGTCGCAGCCAGGCCATCTCGTTGACGGCGCCGGCCTTGTCGTCCTTGCGGACCTGGGTCGGGGTGTCGGTGCGGATCTTGGAGGCCCCGGCGACGGCGCGCTGCTTGTACTTCCAGTGCGCGGCGATGCCGTACTCGGCCCGCCGGTGCATGTCGAAGGTGCGGATCTGGAGTTCGACGGGCTTGCCGCCCGGACCGATCACCGTGGTGTGCAGCGACTGGTACATGTTGAACTTGGGCATCGCGATGTAGTCCTTGAACCGCCCCGGCACCGGGTTCCACCGCGCGTGGATGGTGCCCAGCGCCGCGTAGCAGTCGCGGACGGTGTCGACCAGGACCCGGATGCCCACCAGGTCGTAGATCTCGGCGAAGTCCCGGCCCCGGACGATCATCTTCTGGTAGACCGAGTAGTAGTGCTTCGGCCGGCCGGTGACGGAGGCGGTGATCCGGGCGCCGCGCAGGTCCGCCTGGACCTGGTCGATGACGGTCGCCAGGTACTCGTCCCGCTTGGGGGCGCGCTCGGCGACCAGCCGGACGATCTCGTCGTACATCTTGGGGTAGAGGATCGCGAAGGCGAGGTCCTCCAGCTCCCACTTGATGGTGTTCATGCCCAGCCGGTGCGCCAGCGGGGCGTAGATCTCCAGCGTCTCGCGGGCCTTCTTCTCCTGCTTCTCCCGCTTGAGGTAGCGCATGGTGCGCATGTTGTGCAGGCGGTCGGCGAGCTTGATCACCAGGACCCGGGGGTCCTTGGCCATCGCCACGACCATCTTGCGGACGGTCTCGGCCTGCGCGGCCTCGCCGAACTTCACCCGGTCCAGCTTGGTGACGCCGTCGACCAGCAGGGCCACCGAGTCGCCGAAGTCCTTGCGCAGGGTCTCCAGGCCGTAGTCGGTGTCCTCGACGGTGTCGTGCAGCAGCCCCGCCATCAGGGTCGCGGCGTCCATGCCGAGCTCGGCCAGGATGGTCGCGACCGCCAGCGGGTGGGTGATGTACGGGTCGCCGCTCTTGCGCTTCTGCCCGCGGTGCCACTTCTCGGCGACGGCGTAGGCGCGCTCGATGTCGCGCAGCAGCGCCGGGTCGGCCTTGGGGTCGTTCGCCCGGATCGAGCGGAACAGCGGCTCCAGGACGGGGTTGAGCACGCTGGAGCGCTGGCCGCCGAGGCGGGCCAGCCGGGCGCGCATCCCGCCGCCGCTGCCGGAGCCGCGGCCGAGCGGGGCGAGCTGGCGCGAGGAGGCCGGCGCCGGGCGTGCCGGGGTGGCCCCCGAGGGCGTGGGGTGGTTCTCGGGGGCGGCCGCTGCGGCCGTGGGCACAACCTCGTCGGGCAAGGACACTCCTCGGGGCACCGGGGCCGACCCCCGCCGAGGCCCGTGCGGTCCGGGCACTACCGGGAGGGGATGAATCTTCATGGTACCGAGCCGGACGGCCCGGTGTTCATCGGGCCGGGCCCGGAAACGGAAGGACGGCGGTCGGATGATCCGACCGCCGTCCTTCCGTCCTGCCCCTCAGACCGTGACCAGCGTCTCCAGCGGGGCGTCGCCCAGGTGCCCGGCCAGCCGCTCGCGGCCGTCCAGGAAGCCCAGCTCCATCAGCACCACGACGCCCGCCAGCTCGGCGCCGGCCTCCTTCACCAGGTCCAGCGAGGCACCGATGGTGCCACCGGTGGCCAGCACGTCGTCCACCACCAGCACCCGCTCACCGGGCGTGAAGGCGTCGCACTGCACCTCCAGCGTCGCCGAGCCGTACTCCAGCTCGTACGAGCGCCGGAACACCTCGCCGGGCAGCTTCCCGGCCTTGCGGACCGGCACGAAGCCGAGCCCGGCCGCGAAGGCCGCCGGAGCCGCCAGCACGAAGCCGCGCGCCTCCAGGCCCACCACCTTGGTCGCCCCGAGCTCCAGCGCCCGGTCCGCCAGCGCCCGGGTGAGGGCGCCGAAGGCCTCGGCGTCGGCGAGCAGCGGCGCGATGTCCTTGAACAGCACACCCGGCTTCGGGTAGTCCGGGACGTCCCGGATCCGGCTGTTCAGCAGCTCGGCCAGTGCGGTGTCGGCGGTGGTCACGGTGTTCTGTCCTCAGGGTCGGGTGCGGTTCAGCGCTTGGTGGACGGACGGCCCTTGGCACGGGTGGTGCCGGCCGACCGGCCGCGCTGACCGACCATACCCGCAGGCTCGTCGTCCTCCGGACCCTCGTCGGTCGCCGTCGCGTCGGTGCCCTCGCCCTTGGCCGCCGCGGCGGCCCGGTGCTGCAGGACGCGCTTGCGCAGCGCCTTCATCTCCGGCTGCTCCTCCTTGAGCTGCGCCAGCAGCGGGGTGGCGACGCAGATCGAGGAGTAGGCACCGGCCGCGAGGCCGATGAACAGCGCGAGCGAGATGTCGTTCAGGGTGCCGGCGCCCAGCAGGCCGCCACCGATGAACAGCAGCGCGGCGACCGGCAGCAGCGCCACCACGGTGGTGTTGAGCGAGCGCACCAGGGTCTGGTTGAGGCCCGCGTTGGCCGCCTCGCTGTAGGTGAGCTTGTTCTGCTTGGTGATCCCCTTGGCGTTCTCCTTCACGGTGTCGAAGACGACGACCGTGTCGTAGAGCGAGTACCCGAGGATGGTCAGGAAGCCGATCACCGTACCGGGGGTGACCTCGAAGCCCACCAGGGCGTAGACGCCGATGGTGATCAGGAGGTCGTGGATGAGGGCGACCAGGGCGGCCACCGCCATCCGCCACTCGAAGGCGATCGCCAGGTAGACCGTCACCAGGACCATGAAGACGACCAGGCCGGTGAGCGCCTTGTTGGAGATCTGCTTGCCCCAGCTGGGGCCGATCACCTGGGCCTCGACGGTGTCCAGCGGCACGCCGAGCTTCTGCGAGAGCTGCGAACGGATCTCGTCCGAGCTCTTCGTCTCGTCGCTGCTGACCTGGATGCGGATCTTGTTGCTGTCCGTCGACTGCACCAGCGGGTGCGAGGAGACGATCCCGTCGGCGGTGTCCTGGGCCTGGGAGACCGACAGGCCCGGCTTGGTCACGGTGTAGACCGAGCCGCCCTTGAACTCGATGCCCAGGTGCAGGCCCATCGCCAGGCCGATCGCCGCGATCAGCACGATCACGCCGGAGATCGAGTACCAGAGCTTGCGGCGCCCGACGAAGTCGAAGCTGACCTCGCCCTGGTAGAGCCGGTGGCCCAGATTGGAGAAGCGCGACACGGTGTCAGGCCTCCTTCACGGCGGCAGAGGAGGAGTTACGGCGACGGGTGCTGCGCAGCGGCGGGCGGGCGCCCAGCCGCTTCGGGTCCAGGCCGGACCACGGGTGGCCGTCGGAGAAGAACTTCCGCCGGGCCAGCAGCGTGATCATCGGCTTGGTGAAGAGGAAGATCACCACGACGTCCAGCGCGGTGGTCAGACCCAGGGTGAACGCGAAGCCCTGGACCTTGCCGACCGAGACCACGTAGAGCACCGCGGCACAGAGGAAGGAGACGAAGTCCGAGACCAGGATGGTGCGTCGGGCCCGCGGCCAGGCCCGCTGGACGGCCGGGCGCAGCGGGGCGCCGTCGCGGACCTCGTCGCGGATGCGCTCGAAGTACACGATGAAGGAGTCTGCGGTGATACCGATCGCGACGATCGCGCCGCAGACCGCGGGCAGGTTCAGCGCGAAGCCGATCCCGCCGCCGAGCAGGCTCATGATCGAGTAGGTCAGGGCCGCCGAGACGAGCAGACCGGCGATCGAGACCAGGCCGAGGCCGCGGTAGTAGATCAGCGAGTAGGCGACCACCAGCAGCATGCCGATCGCGCCGGCGATCAGACCCGCCTTGAGCTGGTCGCTGCCGAGCGCCGGGGAGACGGTGGTGACGTCGCCCTTGCTGAACTCCAGCGGCAGGGCGCCGTAGCTCAGCACGTTGGAGAGGTCCTGCGCCTCGGGCTGGCTGAACTGGCCGGTGATCACGGCGCTGCCGCCGGGGATCGGGCCGTTGACCTGCGGGTGCGAGACGACCTCGTTGTCCAGCACGATCGCGAACTGGTTGTTCGGCGGGGTCTGGGAGGCGAGCTGGCCGGTGACCTTGGTGAAGGCGTCGGTGCCGGTGCCGTTGAACTGCAGCTGGACCTGCCAGCCGGCACCCGTCTGGGTGTCGAGGCTGGGCTGGGCCTTGGAGACGTCCGAGCCCTTGACCGCGACGGGGCCGAGCGCCAGCTTCTCGTAGTAGCCGCCCTTGACGGGCTTCTGCGAGCAGGCGACGACGGCCTTGTCCACGGCGCCGGTCTGGGTCGAGCGCTGCTCCGGCTTGGTGCAGTCGAGGTTGGCGAACGCGGTGGCCAGCTCCGGCGGCACGGTGCCCTGGGTCATCGCCGCGCTCACGTCGGCGGCGCTCGGCTGGGTGGCCTGGGCGCTCGGGGCGGCCGACCCGGTGGCGGGGGCGGACGGGGTGCCGCTGACGCCGGTGGCGGCGGGGCTCGGGGTGGAGCCCTCGGCGGCCAGGGCCTCACCGACGGAGCGGCCCTGCTTGGTGGCGCTCGCGCTGGCGGACGGGGTGGGAGCGTGGCTCGCGGAGCCGCTCGCGCCGGCCGTGGGCGTCGCGCTGCCCGACGGGGCGGCGCTCGGGGTGCCCGAGGCGCCCGCGGACGGGGTGCCGGTGGGCGGCGCGGGCGGCGTGAAGCCGCTCGGCGCGACCGCCAGGACCGGACGGAAGAACAGCTGGGCGGTGGTACCGACCTGGTCCGCCGCGTTCTGCTTGTCGCCGCCCTTGGGGATGTTCACGATGATCGTGTCCGAGCCCTGGGTCTGGACCTCCGCCTCGGAGACACCCATCCCGTTGACGCGGCGCTCCATGATCCCGACGGCGATGTCCATGTTCGCCTTGGTGATCGCCTTGGGATCCTTCGACTTCGCGGTCAGCGTGATGCTGGTGCCGCCTGCGAGGTCGATACCGAGCCGGGGCTTGGTGTTGCCCGTCCCGAACATGAGGGCGACCAGTCCGACGGTGACGACCAGGATGAGGGCCAGCGCCCGCCCTGGGTAGCCGTCGCGCGGGCGCGACTTGGGTGTTGCCACCTTGCTCGTTTCTCCCTGTCCATGCCACGTCGCCGACCGGACCCCCGTCCGGCTCGTGGCGGGACGGGGGCATGGCGGGTCTGCGGCCCTGAGGTCCTGTGGGCTCGCGGCACTGCGCCGCGCGACCGGGCGGGTTGCCCGGCCGTACTACTTGCTCGCGGGAGCCCCGCCCTCGACATCCCCCTTGACATCGCCCTTCTCGGCGCTGTCCTTGGTGAGCGTCAGCGGCTTGTCCTCGACCGGCGCGGCGTCGGTGTCCTCGGCCTCCGGCTCGGACAGCTCGTCGTCGGCGGGGCGACCGTTGATGATCGCGTCGTACTCCTGGGGGTCCAGGACGGCCGCGATGGCGCTCTTGGTGAAGTGGGTGACCACGCCGGGCGCGATCTCCAGCTCGACGGTCTCGTCGTTGACCGCCTTCACCTGGGCGTACAGGCCGCCGATGGTGCGCACTCCCGCCCCGGGCTCCAGCGAGGTCTGCATGCTCTGCTGCTGCTGCTGGCGCTTCTTCTGCGACCGGAACATGAGCACGATCGCGATGATCGGGAGGAGAAGGATGATGAGGTTCACTGCAGCCAGGGTCCTTTACGGGCCGCCGGCCGGCGGCCTGTGTGGTATGGGTCGGCCCGTCAGGTGAGAGGGGCGGTCCGGCGGAGTCTAGGCGACCCCGAACTGATCGGACAACGCCAAGCATCGCATCCTGCCGCCGAAAGTGGCGACCCTCCGCCTGCACGGATTCCCGGGAGTTCGCCCCCGTCTCCTCCCCGGGGCACAGCGCCGGGCGGGGGCGGGAACCGACGGCCGGGTCTCACCCGTTCGGCCGAGAGCGGTCAACTTCCGTCCGGCCGGAACAGCTCCGGCTGGGGCGGGACGCTGCCCCGCGTGGTCTGGACCGGCGGGGTCAGGCCCAGGTGCTGCCAGGCCGCGGCGGTGGCGATCCGGCCGCGCGGGGTGCGGGCGAGCAGGCCCTCGCGGACCAGGAACGGCTCGGCCACCTCCTCGACCGTCTCGGCCTCCTCCCCCACCGCGACGGCGAGGGTCGACAGGCCGACCGGGCCGCCGCCGAACAGCCGCAGCAGCGCGCTCAGCACCGCGCGGTCCAGCCGGTCCAGGCCGCGGGCGTCCACCTCGTAGACGTCCAGCGCCCGGGCGGCGATCGCGGGGGTGACCACGCCGTCGTGCCGGACCTGGGCGTAGTCGCGGACCCGGCGCAGCAGCCGGTTGGCGATGCGCGGGGTGCCGCGCGAGCGCCCGGCGATCTCGGCCGCGCCGGCCGGGTCTATCTCGACGTCCAGCAGCGTGGCCGAGCGGTGCACCACCCGTTGGAGCTCGGCCGGGGCGTAGAACTCCATGTGCCCGGTGAAGCCGAAGCGGTCGCGCAGCGGCGGCGGCAGCAGCCCGGCCCGGGTGGTGGCGCCGACCAGCGTGAAGGGCGGCAGCTCCAGCGGGATGGCGGTGGCGCCCGGGCCCTTGCCGACGATCACGTCGACCCGGAAGTCCTCCATCGCCATGTAGAGCATCTCCTCGGCCGGCCGGGACATCCGGTGGATCTCGTCGAGGAAGAGCACCTCGCCCTCGGTGAGCGAGGAGAGGATAGCCGCGAGGTCCCCCGCGTGCTGGATGGCCGGGCCGGAGGTGATCCGGATCGGGGCGCCCAGCTCGGCGGCGATGATCATGGAGAGGGTGGTCTTGCCCAGGCCGGGCGGGCCGCTCAGCAGCACGTGGTCCGGCGCGCTGCCGCGCTGGCGGGCCGCCTGGAGCACCAGGGACAGCTGCTCGCGCACCCGCTCCTGGCCGATGAACTCGTCCAGCAGCTTGGGGCGCAGCGCGGCCTCGACCGCCTGGTCCTCGCCGTCGGCGGCGGCGGTCACCAGCCGGTCGGCGGGTTCCGAGTCGTACATCCTCGCGGGCTCCAGGGTCTGCGGTGTCGGTGTCGACGGACGGACAGGTCGTCGGGTGGGTTCAGCGGGCGCGGTTGAGGCCGCGCAGGGCCAGCCGCAGCAGGGCGCCGACGTCCGGCGACTGCTGGGCCTCCGCCTCCGGGGTGACGGCGGCGACCGCGTCGTCCGCCTCGCGCGGGGCGTAGCCGAGACCGGTCAGCGCGGAGTGCAGCTGCTCGCTCCACGGCGCGGGGCCGGTGGCGATCGGCTTCTGCGCGGGCACCGCGCCGTGCGGGGCGCCCAGCTTGTCCTTGTACTCCAGCAGCAGCTTGGCCGCCTTCGCCTTGCCGATGCCCGGCACCGCGACCAGCGCCTTCTCGTCCCCGCCCGCCACCGCGGCGCGCAGCGCGTCGGGGCTGTGCACGCCCAGGATCGCCTGGGCCAGCTTGGGGCCCACGCCCGGCGCGGCCTGGAGGATCTCGAACACGGCCCGCTCGTCGTCGTCGGCGAAGCCGAACAGGGTCAGCGAGTCCTCCCGGACCACCAGCGAGGTGGCCAGCCGGGCGGGCTCACCGAGCCGCAGGCCGGCCAGGGTGTTCGGGGTGCACTGGACGGCCATGCCGACCCCACCGACCTCGACCACCGCGATGCCGGAGGCGATGGCCGCCACCGGTCCTTGCACGAAGGCGATCACCGACTACTGCCTTTCACGGAGAAGGGGCCCCGGGCGGGCCCGGAGCGGGCGGCCTCGGCTGCGGCCTGGGCCGCGGCCTGCAGCCGGTTGGTCGTCCCGCCGCGCCAGATGTGGCAGATCGCCAGCGCCAGCGCGTCGGCCGCGTCCGCGGGCTTGGGCGGCGCGTCCAGCCGCAACAGGCGCTGCACCATGGCCGTGACCTGGGCCTTGTCGGCCCGGCCGGAGCCGGTGACGGCGGCCTTGACCTCACTGGGGGTGTGCAGGGTGACCGGGATGCCGCGCCGGGTGGCGCAGAGCATCGCGACCGCGCTCGCCTGGGCCGTGCCCATCACGGTGCGGACGTTGTGCTGGGCGAAGACCCGCTCGACCGCGACCAGGTCGGGCCGGTGCTCGTCCAGCCAGCTCTCCAGCCCCTGTTCCACCAGCAGCAGCCGCTGCCCGATCTCGGCGTCGGCCGGCGTGCGCACCACGCCCACCCCGGCCATCCGCAACGGCCGGCCCGGCATGCCCTCGACCACGCCGACCCCGCACCTGGTCAGCCCCGGGTCAACACCCAGCACCCGCACGCCACGCCCCGTCCCTCGCCGATCCGCCGCTCACGGCGAGCGGCCTTCGCGAAGGCTACCGCCCGGGTCCGACAACCCCGCCGACGACACCGGCCCGGCGGTCCTGGGACCACCGGGCCGGGCCGTGAGAACGATCACTCACCGTGGCACGGACGACGCCGTGTCACTCGGAGTCGAGCTGCGCGCCGACCTCGTCGGAGATGTCGAAGTTGGCGAAGACGTTCTGCACGTCGTCGCTGTCCTCCAGCGCGTCGATCAGCTTGAAGATCTTGCGGGCGCCGTCGACGTCCAGCTCGACCTGCATGCTCGGGAGGAAGTTGGCCTCGGCCGAGTCGTAGTCGACACCGGCGTCCACCAGCGCGGTGCGCACGGCGACCATCTTGGAGGCCTCGGAGACGATCTCGAAGGACTCGCCGAGGTCGTTGATCTCCTCCGGCTCCTGGTCGAGGACGACCTCGAACAGCTTGTCCTCGTCCACGCCGTCCGCCTTGGGGACGATCACGACGCCCTTGCGGTTGAACAGGTACGACACCGAGCCCGGGTCGGCCATCGAGCCGCCGTTGCGGGTCATCGCGACGCGCACGTCGGAGGCCGCACGGTTGCGGTTGTCGGTGAGGCACTCGATCAGGACGGCGACACCGTTCGGACCGTAGCCCTCGTACATGATGGTCTGGTAGTCGGCGCCGCCGGCCTCCAGACCGCCACCGCGCTTGACGGCGCGGTTGATGTTGTCGATCGGGACCGAGTTCTTCTTCGCCTTCTGGATGGCGTCGTAGAGGGTCGGGTTACCCGCCGGGTCGGGACCGCCCGTGCGCGCCGCCACCTCGATGTTCTTGATCATCTTGGCGAAGAGCTTGCCGCGCTTGGCGTCGATCACGGCCTTCTTGTGCTTGGTGGTAGCCCACTTAGAGTGGCCGGACATCGCCAGCTCCTTTACGTCGCCAAAGGGAAATGAAACAGGAGAGATCTTACCGGTGTCGTCACGGGTAAGGCGCACACGGCTACCGGAGCCCTACCGGGCGGCGAGGTGCTCCTCGACCATCTTCACGAAGTAGGCGTGCACGCGGTGGTCGCCGGTGAGCTCCGGGTGGAACGAGGTGGCCAGCAGGTTGCCCTGGCGCACGGCCACGATCCGGCTCTCCGGACCGTCCGCACCGGGCAGCTCGGCCAGCACCTCGACGCCCGCGCCGACCGCCTCGACCCAGGGGGCGCGGATGAAGACGCCGTGCACCGGCTCCTCCTCCAGGCCCTTGAAGGCGAGGCCGGACTCGAAGGACTCGTTCTGCCGGCCGAAGGCGTTGCGGCGCACCGTCATGTCGATGCCGCCGACGCTCTCCTGGTCCTCCCGGCCGTCGAGGATCTTGTCGGCCAGCATGATCATGCCCGCGCAGGTACCGTACACCGGCATGCCGGCCGCGACCCGCGCGCGCAGCGGGTCCATCACGCCGAACAGCAGGGCCAGCTTGGACATGGTGGTGGACTCCCCGCCGGGGATCACCAGTGCGTCGACCTCGGCCAGCTCCTCGGCGCGGCGCACCGGACGGGCCAGCGCGTCGGCCTCGGCCAGCGCCACCAGGTGCTCGCGGACGTCGCCCTGGAGGGCGAGGACGCCGATGACTGGAGTGCTCACGGTCTTCAACCTCTATCGATCGTTACTACGGAAGGACGCGGCGCGGCCCGCCGCACACCGAAGCGCTGCGGCGGGCCGGGCGAAGGGCGGGAGTGACTACCAGCCGCGGTTGGCGTAGCGCTCGGTCTCCGGCAGGGTGTCGCAGTTGATGCCGACCATGGCCTCGCCCAGGTTGCGGGAGGCGTCCGCGATGATCTTCGGGTCGTCGAAGAAGGTGGTGGCCTTCACGATGGCGGCGGCACGCTTGGCCGGGTCGCCCGACTTGAAGATGCCGGAGCCGACGAAGACGCCCTCGGCGCCCAGCTGGCGCATCAGCGCGGCGTCGGCCGGGGTGGCCACGCCACCGGCGGAGAACAGCACGACCGGCAACTTGCCGAGCTCGGCGACCTCCTTGACCAGCTCGTACGGGGCGCGCAGCTCCTTGGCGGCGGCGTACAGCTCGTTGTGGTCCAGCGCCCGCAGCTGGCCGATCTCGTTCTTGATCTGGCGCAGGTGGCGGACGGCCTCGACGACGTTGCCGGTGCCGGCCTCGCCCTTCGAGCGGATCATGGCCGCACCCTCGGCGATGCGGCGCAGGGCCTCGCCCAGGTTGGTGGCGCCGCAGACGAAGGGGGTGGTGAAGGCGAACTTGTCGGAGTGGTTGACCTCGTCGGCCGGGGTCAGCACCTCGGACTCGTCGATGTAGTCGACACCCAGCGACTGCAGGACCTGGGCCTCCACGAAGTGCCCGATGCGGGACTTGGCCATCACCGGGATGGAGACCGCCTCGATGATCTCCTCGATCATGTTCGGGTCGGACATGCGGGCCACGCCGCCGTCCTTGCGGATGTCGGCCGGAACCCGCTCCAGCGCCATGACGGCCACCGCGCCGGCGTCCTCGGCGATCTTCGCCTGCTCGGCGTTGACCACATCCATGATCACACCGCCCTTGAGCTGCTCGGCCATGCCGCGCTTGACCCGGGCGGTACCGATCTGCGGCTGGTCTGCGGTGGTGGGGGTGGTGGACACGTGAGACCTCACTCGAAGATTAACCAGTGCTATCGCCCTATGGTAGGCAGATCAGGTGGCCCAACCATGCGCCACCAAGTCCAGCCCGGACGACGGGATGCGACAAACGGGCCGTATCCGAGGACAGCCTAAGCAGGCGCTCCCTCGGGCGTAAGGGCGGGCGGCGGGGCGTCGTCCATCTCGAAGGCCATCGGGAACGGCGCCTTGCCCGCCAAGCGGAAGTACCGCACCAGCCGGTGCTCCCGCACCGCCCGCGCCGCCCGCACCGCGTCGTTGTGGAAGCGGCGGGCCATCGGCACCCGCCGCACCGCGGCCGTCAGATCACGAACCGCCTCGTCACCGCCCGGCTCCGCGACCAGCGCCGCCACCTGCTCCGACTCCTCGAACACCGCCCGCAGCGCCAGGCTCAACTGACTCTCCGCCACCTCGCGGTGCTCGTCCTCGGCCTGCCGGGCCGCGTGCGCCGCGTCCAGCAGCAGCAGCGAGGCCGCCGGGTCCAGCAACGAGGACGTCGCCAGCTCCATCGCCACCGAGGCCCGCCGGACCAGCTGCGCGTCCAGCGCCGCCCGCGCGGCGTCGATCCGGGCGTGCAGCCGGTCCAGACGGCCGGCCGTCCAACTCAGGTACATGCCGAACAGCACCACGGCCACGCCGGCCCAGATCCAGGTAGTCACGGACCGCTACGTTACCGGGTGTCACCGGCCGCCCCGCCCGACGTCAGCCCTGCACGACGCCGCTGCGGTAGCTCTCCCGGTCGATGTCCTCGACGTTCACCGCGGTGAACAGCCGCGTCCCAGGCGCCGGCCGCACGTGCTGCGCCAGCAGCGCCACCACACCCTCGCTCAGCGCCGCCTTCGCCTCCGGCGTACGGCCCGGGAACACCTGGAACTCGACATACACCTGGGCGTCCACCCCGGCGTCGTCCACCGACCCGTCGGAGCCCACCACCAGGTCCTCGCTCGGCCGGAACACCGTCTTGCAGGACCCCGGCTTGGCGTCGATCGTCTCCTCCGCCAGCCGGTTGATCGCCAGGCCCAGCGCCCGGCGCTCGAAGGCCCCGGCCAGGCTGGACGAGTAGTCGACGGAGATCTGCGGCATCGTTTCCCCCAGGGGTCACAGTGGTGCGGTCGGCCCGACCCTAACCCCACCGGCACCGGGCGCCACGCAAGCCCCGGCCGTCGGCCCCGGGCCGGACCGAACCGCCCGCGCCCCCGCTCCCGTCACCGGCGCGTCCTTCGGCTCGGGGCGCTGCGCTCGTCCTCCTCGACCACCGCCGCGGCGCCGGCCGTCACCGTCTCGTACACCGCCAGGATGTCCGCGCCGACCGTCGACCAGTCGAACCGCCGCACGTGCCGCGAAGCCGCCTTGCGCAGCTCCTCCAGCCGCCCCGGATCCCCCAGCAGCCGCAGCGCCGTACGGGCCAGCGCGTCCGCGTCCTCCACCGGGAACAGCTCCCCAGCGTCCCCGCCGTCCAGCACCTGCTTGAACGCGTCCAGGTCGCTGGCCAGCACCGGGGCGCCCGCCGACATCGCCTCGACCAGGATGATCCCGAAGCTCTCGCCACCCGTGTTCGGCGCCACGTACAGGTCCACGCTGCGCAGCAGCCGGGCCTTCTCCCGGTCCGAGACCATGCCCAGGAACTCCACCTGCGCGCGCACCTCGGGCGCCAGGCCGGCCACCGCCTCCTCCTCGTCGCCCTTGCCCGCGACCAGCAGCCGCACCCCCGGCCGCTCCGCCAGGATCCGCGGCAGCGCCGCCAGCAGCGTCGGCAGGCCCTTGCGCGGCTCGTTGATCCGGCCGATGAAGCCGATCGTGCCCGGCTCCCCCGCCGCCGCGCCGCCCGTCCACCGCTCGTCCGCCTCGGCCTCCGCGAAGAACTCCACGTCCACCCCGTTGGGGATCACCACCGCGTCCCCGCCCAGGTGCTCCACCAGGGTCCGCCGGGCGTACTCCGACACCGCGATCCGGGCCCGCATCTTCTCCAGCCCCGGCTGCAGGATCGGCGAGGCCGCGATCATCGCCCGCGAGCGCGGGTTCGAGGTGTGGAAGGTGCCCACCATCGGCCCGGTCGCCGACCAGGCCGCCAGCATCGACAGGCTCGGCGAGGCCGGCTCGTGCACGTGCAGGATGTCGAAACGCCCCTCGCGCAGCCACCGCCGCACCCGGGCCGCCGACAGGATGCCGAAGCTCAGCCGGGCCACCGACCCGTTGTACGGCACCGCCACCGCCCGCCCCGCCGAGACCACGTACGGCGGCAGCGCCTCGTCGTCCTCGGCCGGCGCCAGCACCGACACCTCGTGCCCCAGACCGATCAGGTGCTCGGCGAGGTCCCGGATGTGGAACTGCACCCCACCGGGGACGTCCCAGTCGTACGGGCAGACGATGCCGATCTTCACGGGTTCCTCAAGCTCCTTCGGGCAGGGTCGGACGGGCAGCCGGGCTCAGGCGCCGGAGGCCCCGGCGGCGGGCTCCTTCGCCGCGTCGGCGCGCCCGGCCGCGGACCCGCCCCCCACCGTCTCACGGGCCGGCAGGTCGGCCGGCCAGAACTTCTGCAGCATGTGCCAGTCCTGCGGGTGCTCGCTGATGCCCTGCTGCCACACGTCCGCGATCGCCTGGGTCATCGCCAGCGTCCGCGCCTTCCGGTCGCCCTCCTCCGGGACCGGCACCTCGGGGTGGATCATCCCCCGCAGCACCGGACCGTCGTACCACAGCGTCGCCGGCAGCAGCGCCGCGCCGGTGCGCTGGGCCAGCGCCGCAGGCCCGGCCGGCATCCGGGTCACCTCACCGAAGAAGGACACCTCGATACCGGCCTCCGAGAGGTCCCGGTCGCCCACCAGGCAGACCAGCTTGCCCGCGCGCAGCCGCCGCGCCAGCGTGCCGATCACGTTCGCTCCGCCGCCGGACAGCGCCAGGACCTCCATGCCCTGGCCCTCCCGGAACTCCACGAACCGGTCGAACAGCCGCTCCGGCTTCAACCGCTCCGCGACCGTCGTGAACGGGTGGCCCAGCTGCGCTATCCAGGTGCCCGCCAAGTCCCAGTTGCCCATGTGCGGCAGCGCCACAACCACACCCCGCCCGGAGTCCAGCGCCTCCCTTATGCGCTCGTAGCCGCCCACCTGGACGTCCCGCAGGACCCGCTCCCGGCTCCACACCGGCAGCCGGAAGGACTCCATCCAGTACCGCAGGTAGGAACGCATCCCGGCTCGCGACAACCGCCGCAGCGCCGCCTCGTGCAGGCCCGGACGCACCCGGCGCAGGTTCGCCTCCAGCTGCCGCACCCGCGGCCCGCGACGACGCCAGGCGTAGTCCGCCAGCCGGTCGAACAGCCACCGCGCCACCGGCTCCGGCAGGTGCTTCAACACCGCCCAGCCCAGCGCGTACGCCCAGTACACCAGTCGGTCCGTCACCGCAGGACGCCCCCCATCAGCTCCCGGCCGCCGCTCGGTCGGCCTCGAACGCCTCACGGCGCACGGTCACCATCCGCTGCACCACCGTCACCAGACTGCCCGCCGCCACCAGCCACAGCGCCACCGGCAGCAGCCACTCCACGTACGGCACCCCGAACACGTGCAGACCGGCCACCCCGGCCGCCACCAGGCTGATCACCAGCCGCTCGGCCCGTTCCACCAGCCCCGACACGTCGCACGGCAGGCCCTGGCTCTCCGCCCGCGCCTTCGTGTACGACACCACCAGGCCACTGGCCAGGCAGAAGATCGCCACCGCGCAGAGCAGGTTGTCGTCGCCCTTGCCCGCGTACCACATGGCCAGACCGCCGAAGATCGCCGCGTCCGCGACCCGGTCCAGCGTGGAGTCCAGGAAGGCGCCCCACTTGCTGGTCCGGCCCAGCTGACGGGCCATGTTCCCGTCCACCAGGTCCGAGAAGATGAACAGCGTGATCGTGATGGTGCCCCAGAAGAACTCCCCGCGCGGGAAGAACACCAGCGCCCCGGCCACCGAACCGGCCGTACCGATCAGCGTCACGGCGTCCGGACTCACGCCCAGCCGGATCAGGAACGCGGCGAACGGGGTCAGAACACGTGTGAAGAAGGCACGCGCGTATTTGTTGAGCATGGCCTTCCCAGCCGCTCCGATTCTCCCGGGTACCCGCCTGGCGCAACACACGCGGCAGACGGCCGGACGAATGAGCCCGCCCGACGCACCCATCGTAGCCACGTCCGGGACACGCTCCGACGCACGCACCGCCGGACGGCCCCCGGCCACCAGGGCCCAGCACGACACGCGCCGGAACGACACCCGACCCTAGACTGCCAAGGACAGCTTCGGCGCCACGGGAGGAGACCCCGATGCCCGACCGCAGCACCGCACGAGCCGGCCAGGCACCCGCCGTCACCGGCCCCACGGACCTGCGCAACGTCGTCCTCGTCGGCTCCAGCGGTGTGGGCAAGACCACCCTCGCCGAATCCCTCGCCCTCGCCGCCGGCGCCACCGCCCGCCCCGGCCGCGTCGCCGACGGCACCACCGTCTCCGACCACGAGGACATCGAGCACCAGCAGCAGCGCTCCGTCCAGCTCTCGCTGCTCCCCCTCGAATGGAAGGGCGTCAAGATCAACCTGATCGACCCGCCCGGCCACCCCGACTTCGCCGCCGACCTGCGCGCCGCCCTGCACGCCGCCGACGCCGCCGTCTTCGTCGTCTCCGCCACCGACCCGGTCACCGCCCCCACCCGCGCCCTCTGGCGCGAGTGCGCCGCCGAGGGCATCCCCCGGGCCATCGCCGTCGCCAAACTCGACCTCGCCCGCACCGGCTTCGACGACATCCTCACCAGCTGCCACGACGCCTTCGAGCTCGGCCCGGACACCCTGCGCCCGCTCTTCCTGCCCGTCCTCCACGACGGACACCCCGACGGCAGCGTCGACCTCCTCACCGGCGACACCTACGGCGACGCCGATCCCCTCCCCGACACCGGCCCCGCCCACGAGAGCCTCGTCGAAGCCATCTCCGGCCAGGACGACACCCTCATGGAGCGCTACCTCTCCGGCGACCCCCTCGACACCGACTCCCTCGAAGCCGGGCTGCGCCGCGAAGTCCTCAACTGCACCCTCCACCCCGCCGTCCCCACCAGCGACAACGGCCTCGGCGCCGCCGAACTCCTCGACCTGATCACCCACGCCTTCCCGAACCCCACCGAACGCACCCGCCCCGCCCCCGCCTGCGACCCCGACGCCCCGCTCGCCGCCCAGGTCGTCCGCGTCACCGGCGACGCCTACGTCGGCCGGATCAGCCTGCTGCGCGTCTACGCCGGCACCCTGCGCCCCGACAGCCGGATCCACCTCGTCGGCCCCGCCCACACCGCCGACCAGAACGGCGACGAACGCGTCACCGGCCTCACCAGCCCCTTCGGCAAACTCCAGCGCCCCGTCCCGCACGCCGTCGCCGGAGACCTCGTCTGCGCCGCCAAACTCACCACCGCCCGGGCCGGCGACACCGTCCACGACCCCGGCCACCCCGTCGAACTCGACGGCTGGACCCTCCCCGAACCCCTGCTCCCGATCGCCGTCGAAGCCCACAGCAAGGCCGACGACGACAAGCTCTCCCAGGCCCTCACCCGGCTCACCGCCGAGGACCCGGCCCTACGGCTCGAACAGAACCCCGACACCCACCAGCTCGTCCTCTGGTGCACCGGCGAAGCCCACGCCGAGGTCGTCCTCGACCGGCTGCGCACCCGCCACGGCGTCCACGTCGACACCGTCGAACCCAAGGTCGCCCTGCGCGAGACCTTCGGCACCGCCGCCGCCGGCCACGGACGCCTCGTCAAACAGTCCGGCGGCCACGGCCAGTACGCCATCTGCGACCTGGAGGTCGAACCCCTCCCGGCCGGCTCCGGCTTCGAGTTCCAGGAGCACGTCGTCGGCGGCGCCGTCCCCAAGCACTTCATCCCCTCCGTCGAGAAGGGCGTCCGCGCCCAGCTCGCCAAGGGCGTCGCCACCGGCTTCCCGCTCGTCGACGTCCGGGTCACCCTCACCGACGGCAAGGCGCACTCCGTCGACTCCTCCGACGCCTCCTTCCAGAACGCCGCCGCCCTCGCCCTGCGCGACGCCGCCGAACACGCCGTCATCCGGCTGCTCGAACCCGTCGCCGCCGTCAGCGTCCTGCTGCCCGACGAGTACCTCGGCGCCGTCCTCGGCGACCTCTCCGCACGCCGCGGCCGCGTCCTCGGCACCGAAACCGGCGGCCAGGGGCTGACCCTGCTGCGCGCGGAGGTCCCCGAACTCGAACTCGTCCGCTACCCGGTCGACCTGCGCTCCCTCACCCACGGCACCGCCGAGTTCTCCCGCGCCTACCTGCGCCACGAACCCATGCCCGCCGCCCTGGCCGGGCGCTACACCGACTGAGCCGGCTTCCGGTTCGGCAGCGCGCACGCCGCCGTACCCCCCGGCATCCGGTGCCGGTTCCGCGACACCCATCGGTACACCGCAGCCGCCACCGGCCGCACCGGCGCCAAGGTCAACAGCGCGCCCAGGTACGCCCACGCGCCCCCGGTGCGCAGCAGCAGCCGCGCCACCGCCTGCGCGCCCCCGTACACCCGGCCGGCCGGCGTCACCCACAGCACCTCGCGCTCGGCCCGCTCGGCCGCCACCTCACCGCGGCCGCCCGCCACCGCGTCCAGCTCCGCCAGGTCCGCGAACTGGAACGGCACCGCCTCCCAGCCACCCGAGGCCAGCGTCTGCCGCAGGTACCGCTCCCCCCAGCGCACGCAGGACGAACAGAACGCGCAGTCCCCGTCGAAGACCAGCACCGGATCCTTCACCACGACAACCCCCTTCATCGCCTTCACCTCCATCCTCCTCCACCCTCACGCCGTCGGCCCGGGCGGGTATCGACCCGGCCGAAGCTGGGCATCATGCCCCTCAGGCCCCGGTGCGGCCGGAACGCACCGCTTCGTGACGGTAGTTCAGACGATCATCCGCGCAGGGGTGCCACGGCACGGTAACCTGCCGCTGACAAGGGGAGGAGCAGACGCCACCGTGGCCACACTCGACATGACCCCGGGTGCGCAGATACCCCGGACCGACACCGGCCCGCAGACGGCCGTCACCCAGGCGCTCTCCTCCGCCGCCTACCGCGACGGCGAGATCGGCAAGTTCGTCACCGACGTCACCGACGCCAAGGAGAAGAAGGGCCGCTTCGCGCTCTTCCGCCCCAACCTCGGCGAGGCCTTCAGCAAGGCCCTGGTCTCGCGCGCCCTCGGCGGCGACCGCAAGCCCCTCGTCCCCTCCTTCGGCGTCGACACCCGCCAGGTCGTCGAGCACTGCCTGGCCGCCGAGGAACTCCGGCACGCCCGCGACCGGCAGCTCAGCACCGTCACCGTCGTCACCGGCCTGCTCTTCCTCCCCGGCACCCTGATCTGGCTCGGCGCCTTCCAACTGCGCGCCTGGCTCAAGCGGGACAGCGCCCGGGGGGCCGACACCTACGGCGCCCTCGCCCTGATCGCGGTCGCCGTCCTGGCCGGCTACCTGGCGCTGTTCCCGCCGGCGGCGGGCGTCCTCGGCGTCTACCTGCGGATCACCATGCTCGCCCCGGTGCTCGGCTGGTACCTCGCCCGCCGGATCGTCGAACGCTCCGCCACCGACCTCCGCGCCCGCTGGCAGGCCCTGGTCGAGGGCAGCGCCGTCGCCGCCACCGTCGCCAAGGCCGTCCCCCGCGACGACTTGGACAAGAAGGCCAACGACCTGCGCGACAAGCTCGGCCGGCTGGACGCCGAGCAGGAGACCAACGTCCACCACTACGCCGGCCCCAAGGGCATCCTCGGGGCCGGCCGCCGCTGGGGCGAGTGGCGCCTGGCCGACACCCTGCACCCCGCCGAGGGCCACGCCGACTTCCGGGCCTTCCACCCCTGGGACCTGGTCCGCCGGATCTCCGCCCACCTCAAGGGCCTCGGGGTCAGCCACGTCGCCAACAGCGGCATCCCCAACGTGGCCATCAAGCAGTGGGCGGTCTTCGACATCGGCGAGGGCGCGGACGAGATCAGCCGCCCCGGCGGCGCCGACATGGACGGCGAGCGGATGCGCGACTTCGCCGTGCAGAGCCTCGCCGACAAGCAGACCTTCTCCGGCGGCCCCCGGCATTACCTGGCCACCCAGTTCATCACCCACGACGGCAAGTTGATCATCACCTTCACCGTCACGGTGACCCTGCTCGCCAACGTGCTGAACATCTCGGTGGCCGGCTACGCGCTCGGCCCGGTCAAGGGCGTCTTCTTCGACAAGCCCAAGGACAAGGAGAAGTCGGTCGCCAAGACCGTGCGGTTCTGGGAGGAGCGCACCGTCAAGCTCCCCCTGATCGACAACGACGAGGTGGTCCGCCAGGCCGTCCGCGCACCGTTCCACAAGATGCCCGGCCTGCTCGGCTGGCTCGGCGGCGGCCTCGGCCTGCCCGAGCCGTTCGGACTCCGGCACTCCTGGGTCGGCACCGCCTGGAACAACCGCTCCATGGTCGACAACGCCATGAACGCCTCCGTGCCGGTGCTCAGCGCGGTGCACACCGCCACTCTGGAGTTCCTCCAGGAGCACGACCTCGACGCGGACCGCTTCTTCAAGACCCGCACCTCGATCATCAAGTCCGAGGCGCAGAGCCCCCGCCCGTACAAGGTCGACGAGTTCAGCGCCGACTGACCGGGAGCGACACGTGAAGAGGGGCCACCACCGAACTCCTCGGTGGCGGGCCCCTCTTCGCGCGTCCGGCCGGCTCAGCCCTGCGGCCAGGCCTCGGCCAGCATCTTGCGGGTGTCCGCCAGCAGCTGCGGCAGCACCTTGGTGTGGCCGACCACCGGCATGAAGTTGGTGTCCCCGCCCCAGCGCGGCACCACGTGCTGGTGCAGGTGCGCCGCGATCCCGGCCCCGGCCGCCGCGCCCTGGTTCATCCCGATGTTGAACCCGTGCGCCCCCGAGGCGGCCCGCAGCGCGGTCATCGCCTTCTTGGTGAAGTCCGCCAGCTCGGCCGTCTCCGCCTCGTCGAGGTCGGTGTAGTCGGCCACGTGCCGGTACGGGACCACCATCAGGTGCCCGCCGTTGTACGGGTACAGGTTCAGCACCGCGAACACGGCGCTCCCCCGGGCGATGACCAGCCCCTCCTCGTCGCTCAGCGACGGGATCGAGCAGAACGGACAACCGTCGTCCGGAGCCGGGCCGGTGGGCTTGTTCTCACCCTGGATGTACGCCATCCGATGGGGGGTCCACAGGCGGCGGAAGCCGTCCGGCTCACCGACACCCCGCTGCAGTTCCGGCTCAGTCGTCATGCTGATCAGCATATTCGCCCGGGGGTGCTTGCAAAGCCGCGCGGGGCAGACTCTTGAAGAGCCTGCCCCGCGCTTAACCTCGGCGACTGCCTCGGCGACCGGAACGCCGTTAGGGTCACCCCCGCTCAGGCGGGGAACTCACACCTGGATACGGCGCGCCACGGCATCAACGATCTCGGCGATGGCCTGGTCACGCGGCACGCCGTTCTTCTGCTCGCCGTTGCGGTAACGGAAGGAGACCGCGCCCGCCTCGACATCGTCGTTGCCGGCGATCAGCATGAACGGGACCTTGGTCTTCTGGGCGTTCCTGATCTTCTTCTGCATGCGGTCGTCCGAGGTGTCCACCTCGACCCGGATCCCCTGCTTCTTGAGCTCGGCCGCGACCTCCAGCAGGTACGGCACGTGCTCGTCGGTGATCGGGATGCCGGTCACGGTGACCGGAGCCAGCCACGGCGGCATGGCACCGGCGTAGTGCTCCAGCAGCACCGCGAAGAACCGCTCGATCGAACCGAACAGCGCACGGTGGATCATGACCGGCCGCTGACGCGAACCGTCCGCCGCCGTGTACTCCAGGTCGAAGCGCTCGGGCAGGTTGAAGTCGAGCTGGATGGTCGACATCTGCCAGGTACGGCCGATGGCGTCCCGCGCCTGCACCGAGATCTTCGGGCCGTAGAAGGCCGCGCCGCCCGGGTCCGGGACCAGCGGCAGGCCCTGCTTCTCGGCCACGCTCGCCAGGACGCGGGTGGCCTCCTCCCAGGTCTCGTCCGAACCGACGTACTTGACCGGGTCCTTGGTCGACAGCTCCAGGTAGAAGTCGGTCAGACCGTAGTCACGGAGGAGGTTGAGCACGAAGGTCAGCGTGGAGTCGAGCTCCTCCGCCATCTGCTCACGGGTGCAGTAGATGTGGGCGTCGTCCTGCGTGAAGCCGCGGGCACGGGTCAGGCCGTGCACCACACCGGACTTCTCGTAGCGGTACACCGTCCCGAACTCGAAGAGGCGCAGCGGCAGTTCACGGTACGAGCGGCCGCGCGCGTCGAAGATCAGGTTGTGCATCGGGCAGTTCATCGGCTTGAGGTAGTAGTCCACGCCCTCGTCGAGCTGCATGGGCGGGTACATACCGTCCGCGTACCAGTCGAGGTGGCCGCTCTTCTCGAAGAGCTTCCCCTTGGTGGCGTGCGGGGTGTAGACGAACTCGTAGCCCTCTTCCTCGTGCCGCTTGCGCGAGTAGTCCTCCATCGCGCGGCGGATGATGCCGCCCTTGGGGTGGAAGACGGCGAGGCCGGAGCCGATCTCCTCGGGGATGGAGAAGAGGTCGAGCTCGTTGCCGAGCTTGCGGTGGTCGCGCTTCTCGGCCTCGACGAGGAAGTCGAGGTGGGCCTTGAGCTCGTCCTTGGTCGGCCAGGCGGTCCCGTAGATGCGCTGCAGCATCGGGTTCTTCTCGCTGCCGCGCCAGTACGCGGCGGCGTTGCGCATCAGCTTGAACGCCGGGATGTGGCGGGTGCTGGGCAGGTGCGGGCCGCGGCAGAGGTCGCCCCAGCACTGCTCGCCGCTCTTGGCGTCCAGGTTGTCGTAGATGGTGAGCTCGCCGGCGCCGACCTCGACGTCGGCGCCCTCGCCGGCGGTGGCGGCGGAGCCCTTGAGGCCGATCAGCTCCAGCTTGTACGGCTCGGCGGCCAGCTCCTCGGCGGCGGCCTCGTCGGTGACCACGCGGCGGGAGAACTTCTGCCCGCGCTTGATGATCTCCTGCATCCGCTTCTCGATGGCCTTGAGGTCATCGGGGTGGAAGGGCTTCTCGACGTCGAAGTCGTAGTAGAAGCCGTCCTTGACCGGCGGGCCGATGCCGAGCTTGGCCTCGGGGTAGAGCTGCTGCACGGCCTGGGCCATGACGTGCGCGGTGGAGTGGCGCAGGATGTCCAGGCCGTCCTTGCTGCCGATCGCGACCGGCTCGACCTCGTCGCCGTCCTGGACGGCGTACGCGAGGTCCTTGAGCTGGCCGCCGACGCGGGCGGCGATGATCGAGCGGTCGTCGGCGAAGAGCTCGGCGGCCGTAGTGCCCGTGGTCACCACGCGCTCTTCCCGATCGGGTTCGCGGTTGATGATTACCCGGACGTCCGTCACCGGTCTCTCCTGACGTGCTGGATTCAGAGGACGCAACACTGCGCTGCGCGTGACGATGGTACCGAGAGCACCAGCCGCACCGCGCACTCAGGACCTCTCCCCTCTCTCCTGGAGCCCCTTGAGCAGCCGCTCGCGGTCGTCGTCCGCCCAACCGCACAGCTCCAGGCCGTGCGGGCGGGTCAGCCGGCGGAAGCCGTCGCGGCGTTCCAGGCGGCCGGAGACCCGGACCGGGACGCCGGTGAGGTGGGCCTCGGCGGCGAGCCGGTAGTCGGGGTCGGGCAGTCCGACCTTGAGTTCGCGGACCTCGGCGCCGCCGAGCACCCGGAGCCGTATCGAGCCCGGTCCGGCGGGGTCGGCGCGCTTGAGCCGGACGACCACGCCGACGACGGTGACGTCGACGGCGGGTTCGATCCGCTCCAGCAGTTCGGCGGCCTCGGCGAGGGCGGGCAGGTCCCCGGGGGAGAAGTCGAGCTCGATCCGGCGGTCGCCGAATCCGCCCGGGGTGCCGGCGGCGGGCGACCAGGCAACGGTGAGCCGGGCGGCGGTCGCGCCGCGGACGAGGTCCTCGACGGACCGGACGAGTTCGCGGCTGACCCCGGAGCGGACGGCGTTCTCGAAGGCCTCGGGCCCGCCGCTGACCCGGCGGTAGTCGACCGCGTCGCGCAGCGCCTCCAGGGCGCGGACCAGCGTGGTGACGGCGGTGCGGCCCTCGGGGGCGGGGGTGTAGGCGGTGAGGGCGGCGCCCTGGTCGACGGCGCCCTGTTCGACCAGGAGGACGCGGTCCAGGAACTCCCCGGCGAGGCCGTCCAGCCGGGCACCGAAGTAGCCGGCGGTGGTCCGGCCGGCCTTGGCCCCGGCGGCGAGCATCGAGCGCGCGGCCCGCTGGAGCCGTTCGGCGTCGTCCCAGGGGGTGGCGTCGGCGGGGCCGGGCAGTTCGCGGCGCCAGTTGAGCTCGTCGCCGGGGACGACGAGGGCGAGGAGGATCGAGCGGGCGGAGGGGGTGCGGGAGCGGGAGAGCGCGGTGACGGCGTCGGTGAGGAGGTCGA
The DNA here is from genome assembly GCF_042755465.1 of Kitasatospora sp. NPDC059160. Lineage (NCBI taxonomy): Bacteria > Bacillati > Actinomycetota > Actinomycetes > Kitasatosporales > Streptomycetaceae > Kitasatospora > Kitasatospora sp. NPDC059160. The sequence continues at coordinate 41,909 of NZ_JBHZCN010000071.1, forward strand.
CGGCGTCGTCGAAGCCGTCGGCGGTGGGGAGGAGGAGGCTGGTGCCGGGTTCGCCGTCCGGCGGGGTCCAGCGGCCGTACCGGGCGGCGGGGCCGCCGCGCCGGATCCAGCCGTGCCGGGCGAGCAGGGTGGCGAGCACCGCGGGGTCGACCGTGGCCGGGTCGGGCAGGGCCCGGACCTCCGGTCCGTTCGGCAGGGTCATGGGCGTGCTTCCTCGCTGCCGGGGCCGGGCGGTCACGGGCTGCCGCCCGCGCCGACCCGGGCCATGATGTCGCAGAGCGCGCGGTCGTCGAAGACCTTGTCGGTGGGCACCCGGACGTTGGTGCGCCGCTTCCCGGTGACGGGGTGGCCGGCCAGGTTGACCCAGTAGCAGCAGTGCCGCAGTTCGAGGGCGTCCGGGCGGGCCCGGAGCCAGTGGTCGACCCGGCGCGGCAGCAGCATCACGACCAGGATCCGCGGGACGGCGACCCGGGCACGGGCGAGCTTGCGCAGGTGGTCGTTGTCCAGGGTGAAGCTGAAGAACGGCCCGGCCGGACCGGGTGCGATCTGCTGGGTCGCCTTGAGCTGGATCTTGATGGTGACCTCGTCGTCCACGTCGTGCTCCCGGGAGCCGTGGCTGACCTGCCAGTCGATGCCGTTGTCCGGGAACGGCTGGGAGAGCGAGCAGCCGGCCGCCGCGGCAACCGCGTGCAGGTAGCCGACCTGCAGCGTCTCCATGCAGGCGGTGACCGCGAGGTTCCCCCTGAGTGTGGTCGCCGCGCCGTCGGGCTGCGGCTGTGTCAGTGCCATCGCCCCGTGGCCTCCCCCGGCTCCGGGCCCGTCCGGGCCGAGCGGCCCAGTGGCAGGATCCCCGGTCGGAGCTGGGCCAAACGGGTTGAGCGACCGTCAGAACCGGGTATCACCAGGGCGCGGAACGCACGCCTGAGGGGCAGTCATGCAGCAGCACTGGTACACCGGCCCGCTCGCTTCCTTCGACACCGAGACGACCGGCGTGGACGTGGAGTCCGACCGCATCGTCTCCGCCGCCCTGGTCGTCCAACTCACCCCGGGCGCACCGGCGCAGACCACCACCTGGCTCGCCGATCCGGGTGTCCCGATCCCGGACGGGGCGCGGGCGGTGCACGGCATCACCGACGACCAGGTCCGCACGTACGGGCGCCCGGCCCGCACGGTGGTGGCCGAGGTCACCCGCGCGCTGGCGGCCCAGGCGCGGGCCGGCCGCCCGGTGGTGGTGATGAACGCCCCCTACGACCTGACCCTGCTGGACCGGGAGTTGCGGCGCCACCACGGCCTGCCGTTGAGCACCGGGCTGGACGGGGCGGGGCTGGTGGTACTGGATCCGCGGGTGCTGGACAAGCACGTGGACCGCTACCGCAAGGGCCGGCGGACGCTGACCGACCTGTGCGCCCACTACGGGGTGGACCTCGCCGGGGCGCACGACGCGGCGGCGGACGCGACGGCGGCCCTGTCGTTGATCCGGCGCATAGGCGCCCGCTATCCGGCGGCGCTCGGCGGGCTGACGGCGGCGGAGCTGCACCTGCGGCAGGCGGTCTGGCACGCGGCGCAGGCCCGGGGGCTGCAGGCCTGGTTCGACCGCTCGGGAACGCCGGAGCGGGTGGACCTGTCGTGGCCGCTGCGGCCGGCCCGGTGCGTCTGCGGTCGTCGGCTGGAGCCGGAGCACGGGTGCCGGGCGGCGGCATAGCCCTTCACCGGCACGACGGCCCGGAACGCGCCGCAGGCCCCGACCGGTTTCCTGGTCAGGGCCTGCGTGCTGTCCGGGTGGGCGATACTGGGATCGAACCAGTGACCCCTTCGGTGTGAACGAAGTGCTCTCCCGCTGAGCTAATCGCCCGGGCAACGAGAAGAACTCTAGCACCATTCGGGGGCGGTCGTACAACTCGCTCTTCCGGGGTACGGCCGACGCACCCACAGAACTCGCGCTCCGCACGGAAGATGACTGGCCCTCAGCCGGATTCGATACCGGCTCTTCGGATGGATTTCCGGAAATACATGTGAGGCCCAGCCGATAATCGACTGGGCCTCACATATCACAATGCATTCCGGTGGGCGATACTGGGATCGAACCAGTGACCCCTTCGGTGTGAACGAAGTGCTCTCCCGCTGAGCTAATCGCCCGGGTGCAGGGAAAACATTACCGCATCCCGGAGGGTGCTCCGAACACCCCGCCCGCCGGCGACCCCGCCCCGACGCCCGGGGCCGGGGCCTCCCCGCCACCCGTCCCGTCCCTCCCCGCCCGCGCGCACGACTCGTCGGGCCCGGCCGCACCACCCGCTCCCCTGTTCCCGGCCCGCCCGGCACTCCGACGGACCGCCTGCACGCCGAACCGGAATCCGACCGAGAAGAACCGCCGGTAATGCCCCGGGCGGGTACTCCGGGGCGATTCCGCAATGCGCCGTAAGGGGTACGACTCGCGCCCGAATCGGGACAGAGGGGTTTACATCGGTCTTGGGGGTGGGATGGTCCGTTCGCCGACGTGCGATTCCCCGAGCGCACACTGAGCGAAAGGCCATGGCGCTTATGAACACCACGGTCAGCTGCGAGCTGCACCTGCGCCTCATCGTGTCCAGCGAGTCCTCACTGCCCGTCCCCGCGGGCCTGCGCTACGACACCGCCGACCCCTACGCCGTGCACGCCACGTTCCACACGGGCGCCGACGAGACCGTGGAGTGGGTGTTCGCCCGAGATCTCCTCGCGGAGGGGCTGCACCGACCCACCGGTACCGGCGACGTCCGGGTGTGGCCGTCGCGCAGCCACGGGCAAGGGGTGGTCTGCATCGCCCTGAGCTCTCCGGAAGGAGAAGCCCTGCTGGAAGCCCCGGCCCGCGCGCTTGAGTCGTTCCTCAAGCGGACGGACGCCGCGGTGCCCCCCGGCACCGAACACCGTCACTTCGACCTCGACCGGGAGCTGTCCCACATCCTCGCCGAAAGCTGACCCCGACCGGAGGCGGTCCAGCCCCGCTGTCGGCGGGGCCGTACTTCCTGCCGTCATCGCTGCCGTCCTACTCGGGGGCACGGCAGCGGACTCAGCCGCGCACCACGCGGTCTCGGGGCCGGTGAAACGGCCCGCTCCCACCGGAGCGGGGCCACAGCACCGCAGGCGCCCGGCATCGGAGCCGGCCATCCGTCACGGGTGGCCGGCCTCGCTGCCGGGCGCCACCGTCGTTTCCGGGGCCCCCGGCGGCTCCTCCCGGGCCGCGGGGCGAGGGGCTCGGCGGGGCCGCCGACACCCAGCCGCGCCCAGACCGGGACACTCCGCCGGAATCCGTACAGGCCTTCGAACGAAGGCGCCGCCCTTATGCCGCAAGGGCCGGTATGGTCTGGGGTAACCGTGGACGCGGGGTACCGGAGTCCCCCTGCGCGAGGAGTCCCAACGTGCTGATCACCCATGACACCGAGTGCGCGCTGAGCATCCTCGTGGATCTGCTCAACACCGCGCCCGAGGTGTGCGGCGACGAGCGACTGCCGGACGTCGCCGCGCTGGACGCCTTCGTGGGCCGCCAGGAGATCAGCGAGATCGACTCGCTGACCGAGGACGACCTGCGCCAGGTGCAGGAGCTGCGCACCCGGCTGCGCGAGGTGTTCTGGACGGAGTCCACCGAAGCGGCCGCCGAGCTGGTCAACGCGATCGTCGCGGCCGCCGGGACGACGCCCCGGCTGGTCAACCACGACCACCACGACTGGCACATCCACTACTTCGCCCCGCACGCCGCGCTCGGGCCCCACCTCGCGGCGGAACTCGGCATGGCGCTGGCCTTCATCCTGATGGCGGGCGAGCGGGAGCGGCTGCGCCGGTGCGAGGCGCCGGACTGCGCGCGGGTCTTCGTGGACCTCTCCCGGAACCGCTCCCGGCGCTACTGCGACAGCCGCACCTGCGGGAACCGGCTGCACGTCGCCGCCTACCGGGCGCGCCAGCGGTCGGCGGAGGCCGTCGCCCCCGCCTGACCGGCGCCGCATCTCCCGCCCGGCTCAGATTCCGCGTTTGCGGAGGATCTCCTCGATGTCGGCGAAGTCGCCGAGGCCGTCGTCCCGCTTGCCCGCCTGCGGCTTGCCGGACGCCTTGGGGTCCCTCGACGCCTTGGGCGCCTTGGGTGCCTGGGCCACCGCCGGACGCTCCGGAGCCGCTCCGGCCGCGGCCGGACGCTCCGCGGAGGACTCCACCTCACCGCGCCGGCCCGGCCAGCGGCTGGCGAACAGCAGCGCGGCGGAGACGCCGAGCAGCACCAGGCCCGTCCACACCCGGGGGTCGAAGACCAGCTTGGCCGCCCAGTCGGCGAACTCCCGGCCGATCGTGCTCGCCAGCGGGAACAGTCCGGTCAGGTAGAGCCCGGCGGGCAGCAGGGCGACCGCGAACCAGCGGGTCGCCGAGCGGAAGCGCCGCCGCCGGGCCCGCAGGCCCGCGACGGCCACGCCGCCGGCCGTGAGGAGGAAACTGATCGCCGCGGTCAGCACGGGTGCGCCCCTTCGCTTCCGGTGGTCCTGGACATCGGTGCCTCCCTCTCGGTCCGCCCTCGGGCGCACCGCCGGGCGGGGGCGGGCACCCACTAGTGGAACACTGGGGGAATGATCGATGGTTCCCTCCCCCGCCTCGAGTTCTGGTGCGACCTCCAGTGCCCGGACTGCCGCACCGCCCTGGACGACGTACGGGCGCTGCGCGCGCAGTACGGCGACGCGCTCTCCGTCGAGCTGCGGCACTTCCCGCTGGAGAAGCACAAGCACGCCTACGCCGCGGCGGAGGCGGCCGAGGAGGCGTTCGCCCAGGGGCTGGGGTGGCCGTTCGTGGAGGCGCTGCTGGCCCGGGTCGAGGAGTTGGACGCCCGGGGGCAGAAGCTGCTGCTGGAGGTGGCCCGGGAGGTCGGGGTGGACGCCGAGGAGGTCGACACCGCGCTGGTCGACGGCCGGCACATGCTGATCGTGGACTCCGACCAGGCCGAGGGCAAGGCGATCGGGGTCACCGGGACGCCGACGTACGTGATCGGCCGCGAGCGGTTGGACGGCGGGAAGAGCCAGGACGGGCTGCGCGAGCGGATCGTCGCGGTCATCGAAGCGGCGAAGGCATCCTGACCGACGCACCTGACGCCCCGTCGGCCTGACGCTGCGTCAACTGCTCACAGCGGCTTGCCGTAACAGCGGTTGACGACCCGGTAGCCGAGCGAGGCGTAGAGCCGGAGGGCGGCCCGGTTGCCGGAGAAGACGTTCAGGCCGAGTTCGCGCACTCCGGCGGCCAGGCACTCCCGCTCGGCGAGCAGCATCAGGGTGCGGCCGTGGCCCCGGCCTCGGTGGGCCCGGTCCACCTCGACCACCATGACCCAGGCGAGCGGGGTGCCGTCCGGCAGGTCGCGCAGGTGGAGGTTCACCCAGAGCGAGCCGAGCGGCTCGGGGGCGCCGCCCGGGCCGTGGAGGCGGCGCAGGGCGACGCCGGGGGTCTCGACGCCCTGCTGGAGGACGTTGCGGTGGTCCAGGCGTGACTTGGCGCGGGCCTGCGCCTCGGTGAGGCCGGAGTCCCGCAGGGACTGGACGTACTCCCGCGCGGCCCGGTCGATCCAGGCGGGGAACTCGGCGGCGTCGATCGGGCGGGCGGTGACACCGGCGGGCAGCGGCGGGGCGGCGGTCAGGCTCTTGCCCAGGTTCCGCATCCGCTCGGTGTAGCCGAGGGCGGCGACCAGCCCCCGGGCGATCGGGGCGGACTCGGGGACGACGACGTCGACCCGGGTGCAGCCCCAGGCGCGCAGCACCTCCTCCGCGGCCAGGGCGCCGAAGGTGCCGCGGCCCCGACCGCGGCCCTCCGTGATCTCCAACTCCGCTATCTCACCCCAGAGTTCACTGTCGTGACGGGCCGAGCTGGTGCGCAGGGCGCCGACCTGGTGGCCGTTCGCGAGGATCCGCCAGCGTCTGGTGCGGCCGCCGGCCGTGGTGGGTGTCTCCGGGCCCTCGGGGCGCAGCGTGGTGGTCATGTCGTGGTCCCTTCCCCTCGCCGGGAAGGTTATCCGCGCTGCCCGGGGCGTCTGCCCGGCCGTTTCCCCGGGGTCAGGGGTCGAGGTCGTCGCCGCTGCGCTCGGCGAAGACGGCCATGGCCTTGGCGGTGACCGGGCCGGTGCCGGGCAGCCGGCGGTCGTCGACGCGGGTGACGGCCTGAACGTCGCGGGTGGTGGAGGTCAGGAAGATCTCCTCGGCCTCCTCGAGGACGCCGAGCGGGAGGTCGGCCTCCTCGGCGCCGCACCAGTCGACGACCAGCTGCCGGGTGATCCCGGCCAGGCAGCCGGAGGCGAGCGGCGGGGTGAGCAGGCGGCCGCCGAGGACCACGAAGACGTTGGAGCCGGTGCCCTCGCAGAGTCGGCCCGCGGTGTTGGCGAACAGGGCCTCGGAGGCGCCGGTGCGGTGGGCGGCGGCGAGGGCGACCACGTTCTCGGCGTACGAGGTGGTCTTGAGGCCGGCGACGGCGCTGTGCTCGTTGCGGCGCCAGGGGACGACGGCGACGGCGGTCTCGTCGGGGCGGGGGCCGATGGCGTTGAAGCCGACCACCAGGGTGGGGCCGGTGGTGCCGCGCTCCGAGCTGAGGGGGGCGTCGCCGCCGGTGTAGGTGACGCGCAGGCGGCCGAGCGGGGCCGGGTTGGCGGCGAGGACCTGGGCGCAGGCCTCGCGGACCACGGCGTGGTCCGGGTCGGGCAGGCCGAGGCCGCGGGCGGAGCGGGTGAGCCGGTCGAGGTGGCGGGTGACCGCGAAGGCCCGGCCGTCGACGGACTTCATGGTCTCGAAGACGCCGTCGCCGGTGGTGAGGCCGTGGTCGAGGACCGAGACGGCGGCGTGGGCGGAGTCGACCAGGGTTCCGTTGACCCAGCTCGTGGTGCGGGTGTTCATCGAGGGCTGCTCCTAGACACGGTTCCTAGACACGGTGCGGCTCGGGGGCGGTGTCGATGCCGGGCTCGCTGCCCGACGCTATCGCGACGAGTCGGGCGGCCTTGAGCTCGGTTTCCGCCCACTCGCGTTCCGGGTCGGAGCCCCAGGTGATGCCGGCGCCGGTGCCGAAGCGCAGGACCGGTACCCGCGGGTCCTGCCGGTCGAGCCAGAAGGTGCGGATGCCGACGGCGAGTTCACCCTCGCCGCGGTCGGCGTCGACCCAGCCGATCGCGCCGCAGTAGGGGCCGCGGGGGGCGGTCTCCAGGGCGTCGATGATCCGCAGGGCACTGGACTTGGGGGCGCCGGTGACCGAGCCGGGCGGGAAGGTCGCGTCGAGCAGTTCGGGCCAGCCGGCGCCGTCGCGCAGGGTGCCCTCGACGGTGGAGACCAGGTGGACCAGGCCGGGGTGCTTCTCGACGACGCAGAGGTCGGGCACGGTGACGGTACCGGTCCCGCAGACCCGGCCGAGGTCGTTGCGGACCAGGTCGACGATCATCACGTTCTCGGCGTGGTCCTTGTCGAGGAGGTCGTCCTCGGTGCGGCCGGTGCCCTTGATCGGGCCGGACGAGACGGTGCGCCCGGTGCGGTGCAGGTAGAGCTCCGGGGAGGCGGTGGCGATCTCGACGCCGTGGTCGGGCAGTCGGACGGTCCCGGCGTAGGGGGCGGGGTTGCCGCGGGCGAGGAGGCCGGTGAGGGCGTCGATGTCGCTGCGGTCGGGGTCGGGCAGCGGCGCGGAGAGCACCCGGCAGAGGTTGGCCTGGTAGACCTCGCCGGCGGCTATGTGCGCGCGGATGCGGCGTACGCCCGCGGTGTAGGCGGCGCGGTCCAGGGAGCTGTGCCAGCTGCCGGCGTCCGGGCCGTGCCAGCCCGCGCCGGAGGGCGGGGCGGGCGCGGGGCGGACCTCGTCGAAGCGGGCGCAGGTCAGTCGGCCCTCGAAGTCGTAGGCGACGGCCCAGTAGCCGGAGGAGTCGAGCGCGGCCGGGTCCGAGGTGACGTCGCGCAGTCCGGTGGCCAGGCGGCCGCCGAAGCGGGCGAGCGGGGTGCGGGGGTCGGGATGGCCGGACACGGTTCTCCTGCGCGGTGGTGCTGGGGGGTGGCGGTGCTTGAAGTGTAGGTCGGGGGCGTGCCCCGGGTCGGGCCCGAGCCCGCCGCGCCCCCGCGTACGAGCAGCTGAGTGCGTCGCGCCGGTGTGCGCCGGGTGGCCTGCGGATGATCGTCCGGGAGCGCCGCAGGTGGTGGCCGGTGACCGGCCGGAGGGGCTGACGGAACGGCACTCCGTCGGCATCCCCTCGGCACGCTGCGGGAACGGATTTTTAGCTGGCCCGGGAATCCGCTAGAGTTCAACACGTCGCCAGGGAGCGCAGCCGAGGAAAAGCGGTGAAGGTCCCGGGGAGACAGGCGGACGTAGCTCAGTTGGTAGAGCATCACCTTGCCAAGGTGAGGGTCGCGAGTTCGAATCTCGTCGTCCGCTCGATGGAGAACAGTGTAAGGTCGTTCTTCATGCGTTGCCTGGTGGAGTGGCCGAGAGGCGAGGCAACGGCCTGCAAAGCCGTGTACACGGGTTCAAATCCCGTCTCCACCTCCAAGGGGTTCTCCCGGTTCCACCGGGAGACCTCCCCGCGCGATTAGCTCAGCGGGAGAGCACTACCTTGACACGGTAGGGGTCACTGGTTCAATCCCAGTATCGCGCACGTCGGACCTCACGAGGTCCGCTGCACAACCGCCTCACCAGGCGCGATTAGCTCAGCGGGAGAGCACTACCTTGACACGGTAGGGGTCACTGGTTCAATCCCAGTATCGCGCACAGTAACGAGCCCTTCGAGGCTCGCTGCACAACCGCCTCACCAGGCGCGATTAGCTCAGCGGGAGAGCACTACCTTGACACGGTAGGGGTCACTGGTTCAATCCCAGTATCGCGCAC